>JAAZHD010000007.1 GCA_012510895.1 Clostridiales bacterium | reverse complement strand
GGAATATTTGACTAAACCATGAAATATAGGATATAATCGGGATTATAAGGGAAACAGATAAATAAGGCAGAGAAGGCTTATCAAGAGAGGTGGAGGGATTGGGCCCTGTGAAACCCGGCAACCGCCTGCCTTAGAGCAGGAATGGTGCCAATTCCCACAAGATAGCAATATCTTGGAAGATGAGACCTGCTTACTTAATAAGCCATCTTTGAGATGGTTTTTTTGTGTGTTAAGCTGATTCTGCTTCATAGGAGGAGTAGTTTATGAATAGAAAAATTTTTACTTCCGAGTCAGTTACAGAAGGACATCCGGATAAAGTCTGCGATCAGATTTCTGATGCAATCCTGGATGCAATACTGGAGAAGGATCCCGACGGAAGAGTTGCATGTGAGACTGTTGTAACCACCGGCATGGTATTTGTTATGGGTGAGATCACAACCGGTTGTTATGTGGATATACCTAAAATTGTGCGTAAAACCATAGAAGAAATAGGTTACACACGTGCCAAATACGGTTTTGATGCAGATACCTGTGCAGTTATAACCTCTATTGATGAACAGTCTCCTGATATTGCCATGGGAGTTGATAAAGCCCTTGAGGCAAGAACAGGTCAGGATTGTGATGACACCCTTGACTTAGGCGCCGGTGACCAGGGCATGATGTTTGGATATGCCTGCAATGAGACACCTGAGCTTATGCCTATGCCCATATCTCTGGCCCACAAGCTGGTTAAGCAGCTGTCAATGGTAAGAAAGCAGAAGCTGGTGGATTATCTCAGGCCTGACGGAAAAGCCCAGGTGAGTGTTGAATATGTGGACGGCAGACCGGTAAGGGTGGATACAGTTGTTCTTTCAGCTCAGCACAGTGCAGAGGTGGAACGGGAAACCCTGGAGAAAGACTTGATGGAGCTGGTTATAAAAAAGGCGATCCCTGCTCATCTGCTTGATGAAAACACTGCTTATTATATCAATCCTACCGGGCGCTTTGTAATTGGCGGCCCGCAGGGAGATTCCGGGCTGACCGGCAGAAAAATAATTGTGGATACTTACGGCGGATACGCCCGACACGGGGGCGGCGCTTTTTCAGGGAAGGACCCCACAAAGGTGGATCGTTCAGCGGCATATGCAGCAAGGTATGTAGCCAAAAACATTGTAGCCGCCGGCCTGGCAGATAAGTGTGAAATTGAACTGGCATATGCAATAGGGGTGGCAAAGCCCGTGTCCATAATGGTTGACACCTTTGGCACGAATCATATTGAAGAAGAGCGCATTATTGAGCTTATAAAGAAGAACTTTGACCTGCGCCCTGCATCCATAATAAAAACCCTGGATTTAAAAAGGCCCATATACAAGCAAATAGCTGCATACGGACATTTTGGGCGCACTGATTTGGACCTGCCCTGGGAAAGAACGGACAAGGCTGAGACTCTTCGCAAACAGGCATTCGGGGAATAACCAAAACTGTTGATACTAATCAGTTTGGCATTCACATGCATTCTCCTGTCTGCATACCATGTATCATGTGAAAAAGGCATACAGACAGGAGGACTGATTATGTATATTGATACCTACATAGCCATACCCTTATGGGTTTTCGCCATTTTTGGTTTCTTTTGTTTTCTTGTTCGAACATATATCACCATCGATGTATACAAAAGGAAGAAACATGGGATATATACCCTCATCATATCCGTTAAGAATCAGGAAGAAGCCATAGAAGGCATAGTCCGCGGGTTTATTGTCAAAGCCGGACTGGATTCCACAGAAGAAAAACTGCTGGATATTGTTCTGCTCGATTTTGATTCCACAGATAAAACCCCCAAAGTCCTGGAAAAGCTGGCCAATGATTATTCAGTGGTTAAAGTAATAAGGCCGGAAGACCTTCCTGCATATATAAAAACTCCGTAGGAAAACAGCCCGAAAAAGCATTACCAGATGATATAACCGCCTGTTGTGTACATCTTCCCGCCGTTTAATGTATATCTTTTAAGGCTCCTCTGCAGGGAAGTGTTTTCAGGCGCTGACTCTATGTCCTTTTCTTCAAATCCGAAGCCGAATACTCTTTCAAAAATCATTGGAATTTCCCTGCAAACAGGAACTTTTGAAAACATTCTCATAAACTTAATTATGTTTGATTCTTCAGGAAGAATATGCACTAAATTGGGATCAAGCAGCCAGGTACTGCTTATAAGCGCATAAAACTCTATTTGAGGATAGTATCTGGCAAAAAACTCTTTTGCCTGTTCCATGGATTTCTTGCACTTATCATATTCCAGCTTTTCACCCTGAGGGATATGTATATATACTGCCATGTCTCCGGGCTTTAAAATCAGCTTCCAGTCTTTTTTCGGGAGGCTCATTCTATCTTTCAGGATTATTCCGTTTTCAATGTCGATAATATTTCCTGTATAGTCATCCGGATTATTGCTGAATACAGCACGGAACTGGCAGTCGTTTTCCCCGCTGCTGCCGGTTATATGTCCGCTGGCAGTCACATCTGCATCGGGAGACAGAGTTACGATTTCTCCTGTTTCATTATTTTTGAATACATAACTCCATGCCGGATAAGCCATTATTTCATATTGGAGCCGGCCGATTTTAAACAGATTGCCTGCAAAATGCCCGGCAAGCCAGACGTAATTAGACAGTCCGTATCTTCCGTTGCTTGTATAGAAATTTCCAATCCAGACATTGATATCTCTTAAGGTATCTACAGTGATTTCGTAGGGAATTCCCATTTCCGAATGCATCTCTGCCGTTAAGTCAGCAGCCGCTGCAAAGATCATTAAGGGATAATAGTCATATAATTCCTGATCGATGGTTTTAATATAAGTCAGCGTACTTCTTACTGCTTCTGTAAACAGCGCACTTTTCTTCGTCCGGACAAGAAAGCGGGCGGTATTTATGGCTGTATTCTGAAATTCCGGGTATTTTTCTGATAAACTTTTCAGTTTTTTGACAACTTCTTCATTCTCACAAATTGTGTTATAAAAGAATTCGAACATGGGTCACATCCTTCTATCTTAGAAATAATGTAAAAGTGCTGAGATATTGATACCGAAAGCTAATAAATTGTATTGATTATATTT
>JAAZHD010000310.1 GCA_012510895.1 Clostridiales bacterium | reverse complement strand
TTTGTTCTTCTTATGAGATTAAAATGGAGTCAAACAGAATATTTGATTAACTAAAATAATTGTGTTGTGATTCAAAATATCTTAAGGGCTGCTATTCTTCTTTTCCCTACTGTAAATTGACTCTATCGATACTGCGAATACTATTGAATTTAAGTGGAACTTATTGTAATATGAAGTTGAAGCAAGGAGGGGAAGCTAATGAGTGAACTTTTAAAAACACCCTTATACCCCATTTATAAAGACTATGGAGCAAAAATTATCGATTTTGCAGGTTGGGCATTGCCTATACAATTTGAAGGCATTATATTAGAACATCATTCAGTAAGAAAATCAGCAGGTCTCTTTGATGTTTCTCATATGGGTGAGATTGAAGTAAAAGGACAAGATGCCCTCTCTTATCTAAATTACATTATGACCAATGATGTATCAAAGTTGAAGCCCAATCAGGTACAATATTCAGTAATGGTTAATGAAAATGGCGGAACTCTGGATGATGTACTAATTTATTGTTTTAACGAACAACATTATTGGGTCATTGCTAATGCAGCTAACCGTCTAAAGGATTTTAAATGGATGCAAAAACAAGCAGCATGCTACGAAGTAAATATTAGTGATATTTCTGACCATGTTGCACAATTGGCACTACAGGGCCCTAAAGCTTCTGAAATCTTAAATTCTGTAACTGAAGAAATTAACAATTTGCGTTTTTTCCGGTTCAAAAAGTCAGTTGTTGCAAACGATATATCATGTCTTATCTCACGTACCGGTTATACCGGGGAAGATGGTTTTGAGCTTTATTGCAAACCAGAAGATGTAGTCCAGTTATGGAAAACTTTGTTAAGTGTCGGGAAGAAGCATGACTTAAAACCTGCCGGCTTAGGTTGCCGCGATACATTAAGATTTGAAGCAGGTATGCACCTATATGGAAATGAGCTAAACGAGAATATCACCCCTTTGGAAGCTGGCTTAAACTGGGTAGTAAAGTTTGACAAAAAGGATTTTATTGGAAAGTCTGCTTTGCAGACACAAAAGCAGAAAGGTATATCTAGAAAACTAATCGGCTTCGAAATGCAGGAAAAAGGTATTCCAAGAGGAGGTTATGAAGTAAAAAAAGAAGATAAAACCATTGGATATGTTACTACTGGTTATTTATCTCCTACTTTGAACAAAACTTTAGGTATGGCTTTAATTGATGCCGAATTTTTTGAGTTAGGCAATATCATTGAAATAGTTATCCGAGGAAAGAAGGTCCCAGCAACCATTGTCGAGACCCCTTTCTATTCAAAAAAATATAAGAAATAGGAGGAATCAGCATGAGAGTTTTACAAGAGTTGCTATATACAAAGGAACATGAATGGGTAAAAATAGAAGGCAGATTGGCACGAGTTGGCATCACGGATTATGCACAGTCTGAATTAGGCGATGTAGTATACCTAGAACTGCCTGAGATAGATGCCGAATTTAATCAGGGTGATCCTTTTGGTGTAGTAGAATCGGTAAAAGCGGCATCAGATCTATATGCTCCCCTAACAGGCAAGGTTGTCGACGTAAACGATGAATTAACAAACAGTCCAGAGGCTGTAAACGAAGATCCCTATGGCAGCTGGATGATAGTACTGGAAATTTCTGATGAAAGCGAGTTAAATAATCTATTGTCATCCAAAGACTACGAAGAATTATGTTCCGAGGAGGATTAATATGTTTCCCTATTTGCCTACAACCAAGGCAGAAGAAGAAGCTATGTTAAACCGTTTAGGCATACAATCCATTGATGATCTATTTAATAATATTCCAGATTCAATTAAGTTGAAAAGAAAATTAGATTTGGAAGATCCAAAATCCGAAATTGAGGTAGAACGACTCTTGCAAGGATTCAGCAACCAAAATCTAAATGCGAGTAATACACCTATTTTTTTGGGTGCTGGAATTTATGATCATTATATACCCTCTACAGTACGTTATGCCATTAACCGATCAGAATTTTATACTGCATATACAC
>JAAZHD010000309.1 GCA_012510895.1 Clostridiales bacterium | reverse complement strand
GGCCTATATCGGAATAGGCGCAGCCAATGTATTAACGGGTCCGGGAGTGAATGGCTATGTCATATTCTCAATGTTATTTCCGCTCTCTTCTCCTTTCCTGCTTCCGGGTGCAATTCTGACAGGAAAGGCCGGCCCTCTTCTTATTGCAGGGGCTGTTGTTCTTCAGCTGATATTCATCATGCTCCTGTTCCGATTCGTGGCAAGGGTTTATGAAGCCGTAATTCTGCACAACGGCAGCAGAATCAAATTTAATGAACTGTTTAAACTGTACAAATCAGGCAGCGAGGAGGGTACACTATGAGCAGAAGTTTTACCGGCAGAAGTTTCAGAGGATGGACGAATGTATTTGGTTTTACATTCAGGCAGAATGCATCAAAAGGCTATAAGGCTGTAACCATACTGGTTGCAATGCTTATTATGGGCGGTTTAATACTTGCAATTACACTGACTGCAAAACCGGAAGAAGAACAACAAGCTTCCGGGCTTTCTCCCGTCAAAACCCTTTATGTTCTTGATGAGACCGGACAGGAGCCCGTTGATTTTCAACAAGCTGCACATAATACAGGTGCAATAGACCTTATAAATATTGAATTTATCAGCAAGCCCGGGACAGGAAGGGAAGAACTCATAAAAGAGGCTGCGGCCCATTCTTCCGAAACAATCGCCCTTATAATTTCTGAAAACAGCTCAGGATATCGGATGGAGGCAGCTGTTCCTGATAATTCAGGCATATCGGAGCAGCAGGCTCAGCAGCTTCTGGACTCATTGGCAGCCATATACAGAACAAAACTCCTGGTCGAATCAGGGATGTCCCAGGAGCAGCTGAATTTAATACTAACACCGACCTTTGTTCAAATCTCTGATATCGGCGGATCAATGCTGGCCGCAGACATGATCAAAACGCTGGCGCCGCTGGTCTTTGGATTCATGCTCTACTTTATGCTTCTTATATACGGCCAGACGGTAAGCAAGTCCGTTTCCATAGAAAAGACCTCAAGACTTATTGAAACGCTGTTGACCTCAGTCCACCCAAATTCATTGATATCAGGCAAGATACTGGCCGCTGCTTCACTTGCCATCATTCAGTTTGCGTCCTGGATTGCAGCCGTCTTTGCAGGTCTGTATGGAGGAAATGCCATTGCAAAAAGCATTTATCCGGAATATGAAAACACTGTTGTTGCCATGCTGGGCATTCTGCGGGATAATATCGGCCAGACTGCCCTTACTGCCCAGTCAGTACTTGTGGCCCTTCTCTTCTTCTTCACAGGTTTTCTTTTCTACTGTGTGCTGGCAGCCCTTGCCGGCAGTCTTGTTTCAAAACCGGAAGACGTTGCATCAACCCAGGTTATATTCGTCATGCCCATTATAATAAGCTGGCTTATAACATTTTTAGCCACCCTGTCGGAAAATAATACTGTAATTGAGGTCAGCAAATATATACCTTTTACATCACCTTTTCTTGTACCGGTTCATCTGTTAACCGGCGCCGCAGGATTGGGCGAGGGAATACTTACCCTGTTC
>JAAZHD010000308.1 GCA_012510895.1 Clostridiales bacterium | reverse complement strand
CATCTAGTATGCTTTTATGTCTGACAAGACAATCGGAAACTGTTTCTTGAAATCCATCGCATATGATGTCTTTCACTCAAACTCCCCCTTGAATGTATTATCTTATTTAATTATAGATTCCTGTTTTAATGTTTGTCAAATCAAAGACTATTAAACACCCCAAAAAATGAAAACAAAGGGCAAAAAAATAAAAAGGTAAGTTGTAAAATTAATTGACCAAACATAAGAAAATAGAGTGACTCACATCGGAACCTCTGATAATGTTTTAAGTGACCAAACCAAAAACATTGGAGGGACCGAAATGAGTCAACTTAATAATACCACGAAGAAAAGGCACTTTAAACACCTAAATGAGAGGGAACGCTATCAAATTGAAATATTATTAAAGGATGGCAAGAAACCAAAGGAGATAGCCTCAATATTGGGAAGGCATAGGCGTACCATTGAGCGGGAAATCGTTCGTGGAACCATAAGATTGATGAACAGCGACCTAACCTATTCCGCAACATATTGTGCCGATGTGGGGCAACGAAAATATGAACAGGTGGCATCAAATAAAGGAGCAGGGCTAAAGATCGGCCACGATCATAAATTAGCTAATTACATAGAAAAAAGAATAATCGAGGATAAGTATTCGCCAGACGCTGTAATAGGAGAAATAAGGGCAAAGGGAATAGAATTTGAAACTACTATCTGCACTAAAACGTTATACAACTACATTGACAAAGGAGTATTTGCTAGTATAAGCAACAAAGATTTACCGATAAAGCGTAATAAGAAAAAGAGGAAATACCAAAAAGTCCGAATAGCAAAGAAAAATCTAAGAGGAACCAGTATTGAAGAGCGACCATCCCATATAGAAAAGCGAGAAGAATATGGGCACTGGGAAATGGATTGTATTGTAGGCAAACGAGGCGAAAGTGGTGCGACTTTGTTGGTACTAACGGAGCGAAGTACCAGGCAAGAGATAATTCGCAAAATGCCTGATAAGACCCAGGCTTCAGTAAAGAAAGAGCTAGATAAACTAGAACGGAAGTATGGCAAGAATTTTTCAAAGCGTTTCAAAACGATCACAGTAGATAATGGCCCTGAATTTTTAAACAGTGCAGAGTTAGAATCTTCTGCCCTTGATCCTAAAAACAAAAGATTTAGGTTGTATTATGCTCATCCTTATAGTTCATGGGAACGTGGCTCAAATGAAAACGTTAATAGGCTTATTCGTCGCTTTATTCCCAAAGGCACAGACATAGGTAAACTTACGCATAGAGAAATACAAAGGATAGAGCATTGGATTAATAATTACCCTAGAAGAATATTTGGTTATAGAACTGCAAACGAAATGGCTGCTTAAAACAGGGTTCTGTAAGAATATGTGAGGCAATTAAACTTGCAATCTACGTTTTTTGTTATGATCAATAATAAAAGTTGCATTAGGAATAAAATCGACGATATTATGGAAATTAAACCCTGTGTCAACCAGCTGCTCCTTCAATGAGGCAATTTCCTCCCAGTTGGCCTTTGACGCCAAAGTCTTAAGTTCTACCTCCTGCAAATCTGCCCATAAAAGGCCTACGCTGTACTTAAT
>JAAZHD010000001.1 GCA_012510895.1 Clostridiales bacterium | reverse complement strand
CCCCTACGGCAGGTGTGTATATCAGTGCGACAATAATGTTGTTGATCATCAGGTTGTGAATCTGGAATTTAAAAACAATGTGACGGTAGCCTTTACAATGTGTGCTTTTACAAAGAATAATGAACGGGTATTCAGATTTATGGGTACCAGGGGTGAAATTGAGGCCTATATGGAAAAAAATGAAATCATCCTTAAGGACTTTGTAACCGGAAACATAAACAAAATAGAAGTTTCCAGATCTGTATCAGGACATGGCGGCGGTGATTCAAGCATTATGGGCACCCTGGGCGATGCCATAAGAGGAAAAGGCGAAGACAAATCTTCAGCGGTTGTTTCAGTACAGTCTCATATGATGGCTTTTGCAGCTGAAAAGTCAAGGCTTGAAAACAGGGTCATAGACTTGGATGAGTATGTAAGTCAGGTGGCAGAAAAAGCGAAACAAGCTTTTAAATAAACCTTGAATAAAAAAGAAGGAGGAATATATATGGCTGATTTTAAAATTGGGGTTATTGTTGATTCGTTCAGGATTGACATTAAGGATGCAGTAAAAAAGGCAAAAGAAGTAGGGGCCGAAGGAATTCAGGTATATGCTACTAAAGGCCCCATGGCTCCGGAAAATATGGATAAAAATAAGAGGAGAAAATTTGTCGACCTGGTAAAATCCAACGGGCTTGTTATATCTGCTCTCTGCGGAGATATGGGCGGAGGGTTTGTTGACAGGGAGACAAATCCCCAAAAGATTGAAAGGTCCAAAAGGATCATGGATCTGGCCAAGGATCTGGGAACAGACATTATAACCACCCATATCGGGGTTGTTCCGCAGGATCCCAATCATCCCAGGTATAAGATTCTGCAGGAAGCCTGCGAGGAACTGGGTGAATACGGAGATAAGGTAGGAGCTAAGTTTGCTATAGAGACAGGGCCGGAAACCTCAGCAGTTCTTAAAAACTTCCTGGACAGCCTAAGTTCCAAAGGTGTAGCGGTAAATCTTGATCCTGCCAATCTGGTAATGGTAGTAGGGGATAATCCTGTAGAAGCGGTTTACAACTTAAAGGATTATATTGTCCACACCCATGCCAAGGACGGAATCATGTTAAAGGAATGTGATCCGGAAATCGTATACGGTATGATAAAGGGTCATAAACCTGAGGAGCGGACCTTCAGAGAAGTACCTCTGGGAGAAGGAAGCGTTAACTTCCCGGAATATCTAAAAGCTCTTGAATCCATAGGCTACAAAGGCTTTTTGACAATTGAAAGGGAAGTCGGGGATAATCCGGAAAGAGATATAAGGCTGGCAGTTAACTTCCTGAATGAAACCATAAGCAAACTGAACAAATGAATACCAGCGGAAGATAATAGCGGAAAATGAAAGTGGTGGAGGAACAGATGAAGAAAATTAAAGTGGGCATTATTGGAACCGGTAACATAAGTCATACTCATACAGCCGGATATATGGCTCTTGACAATGTGGAGCTGTATGCAGCCTGTGACATAAATGAGCAGAGGGTAAAGGACTATGCCAGGAAATACGGCTATAAACATGTCTTTACAGACTATAATGAAATGCTTAAGCTGGAGGAACTGGATGCGGTAAGCGTATGCACATGGAACAGCGTACATGCGCCTGCTTCTATAGCAGCCTTAAAGGCCGGAAAGCATGTATTATGCGAAAAGCCCATGGCCATGAATACCGAAGAGGCATTGGCTATGGAAAAAGCGGCCAAAGAAGCCGGTAAACTTCTTATGATCGGTTTTGTAAGAAGATTCGGCAATGATGCAAGAATATTAAAGGACTTTATCGACAGTGGAATGATGGGAGACATCTACTACGCAAAAGCTTCTTACCTGAGAAGGAACGGATGTCCCGGAGGCTGGTTTGGGGACAAGAGCCGCTCCGGCGGAGGTCCCTTAATTGATCTGGGCGTTCATGTTATTGACCTGGTTCGTTATATGATGGGCAAACCAAAACCCGTATCTGTAACGGGGGCTACATTCAATAAACTGGGCGATCGAAGAAATATTAAATCAACCAAGGAATACCGTGCATCTGATGACTCAGAGGAAATTTTCGATGTTGAAGATCTGGCACTGGGAATGATTAAATTCGATAATGGCTCTGTGCTGACAGTGGAAACCAGCTTCAGCTTAAATATTGAGAAAAATGTTGCCGATATCGAATTATTCGGAACCAGATCAGGTGCAAAACTTTCTCCGGAACTAAAATTCTATTCAGAAATAAACGATTATCTTGTTGATGTAACTCCGGCTCACGACACAGCTCTCAGCTTCACCGGGCTTTTTGAAAATGAAATAGCTCATTTTATAGACTGTATAGCAAACGGCACCGAATGCATAAGCCCCGCAGAAGACGGAGTAGAGATCATGAAAATTCTGGATGCGGTTTATGAATCAGCAAGAACTGGCAGGGAAGTTGTGTTGTAAATTTACAAATCAGCTTATATTAAAGCAAAAAAGAGAAGAACGACGCTTTTGTCGGACTTCTCTTTTTTACAGACTAATTAATACCCGCTGTTTCAGTCATTCCATAATATTTTTTTCATCTACCAGGCTGAATCCTGCTTCAGATAAAACAGTTTCTGCCAACTCATTGTTTTCTACTCTGAAAACCACATAAGCGCTGCCTTTTTTTCGGCTTATGAATGCGTACAGATATTCAATATTTATTTCATTTTTGCTTAGCACTTCTACTACTGAGGAAAGACCGCCGGGAGCATCTTTCATGGCCACTGCGATTACTGGTGTGATGGATACAATGAATCCCGCATCCTGCAAGGCCTTAAGCGCAGTTTCATTATTATCCGCTATAATACGGAGGATTCCAAAATCTTTCGTGTCTGCCAGGGACAGGGCTCGCAAATCAATTTCCTTTTCAGCCAGCATCTTTGTGACTTCTAAAAGAGTTCCGGGCTTGTTTTCCAAAAAAACAGATAATTGCTGAATCATGATTATGGGCTCCTTTCCTCTTTTGGTTCAAAATTTTATATTCCAATATGGAAAATCAGAGCTTGCGTTTGTCGATTACCCGAACCGCTTTTCCGGTAGAACGTTCAATGGTTTTCGGAGCTACAAGCCTGATTTCTGCGCCTACTCCCAGAGTAGACCTGACCGCCTCCCGCAGATCCCCTGCCATTTGTTCAAGATTCCGAACCTTATCAGAAAAGGTTTCCGGGCTCAGTTCTACAATTATTTCCAACCTGTCCTGATTACTTATCCGGTCAACTATTATCTGATAGTTTCCGGGGTAACCTTTAGTCAATAGAACAGACTCAATTTGTGATGGGAAAACATTTACGCCGCGGATAATAAGCATATCGTCTGTACGCCCCATGGGTTTTGACATTTTGATAAAAGTACGGCCGCAGGAACATTTTTCTCTTTTCAGAATTCCAATATCCCGGGTGCGGTATCTCAGTATGGGAAAAGCTTCCTTGGAAATACAAGAGAATACAAGTTCTCCCTGTTCACCCTCCGGCAGAACCTCCCCTTTATCCGGATCAATAACGTCAGGAATAAAGTGATCTTCGTTACTATGCATTTCTGTTTGGGCTCTGCATTCATAGGCTACGCCGGGTCCCATAATTTCGGTGAGCCCGTAAATATCATAAGCCTTCAGCCCCAGTGACTCTTCCAGATTTCTGCGCATTTCCTCAGTCCAGGCTTCAGCACCGAAGATACCTGCCTTTAAAGACAGTTCCGATTTATCAATTCCCATTTCAGCAATGCATTCTGCCAAATATAAGGCATAGGAAGGTGTACAGCAGAGAATGGTGGATCCAAAATCCCGCATAATGGTTATCTGGCGCTGGGTATTTCCTGAAGAAACGGGAATGGTAATTGCCCCCAGTTTCTGGGCTCCGTCGTGCATTCCCAATCCTCCTGTGAAAAGGCCGTAACCATAGGATACATGTACTAGGTCATGTTCTGTGCCGCCGACAGCAACCAGCTGCCGGGCGCAGATATCACTCCAGTTTTCCAGGTCATTTCTGGTATAGCCTACCACAATTTGTTTTCCGGTAGTGCCGCTGGACGCATGAAGGCGAATGACTTTTTCCATGGGAACTGCAAATAAACCAAAGGGGTAGGTATCCCGTAAGTCGTCCTTGCAGGTAAAGGGCAGTTTATGAAGATCATCCCGGGATTTTATATCTTCCGGCCTGACACCTGCCCTGTCCATCATATCCCTGTAATAAGGTACTGCATTATATACGCGGTTAACTGTATTTATCAGTCGTTCATTTTGTATTCTGTAAATTTCTTCTATACTTGCGGTTTCGATTTCCGGCTGGTAATATCTTTCCAAAGAGACCTCTCTCCTTACATTCTATCGTTATCATTTTTATATAATGCATTTAATTTACTGTCACTTTTCCTATAATCATTCCTGCTGCATCTGATTTTAGCATAATTCAGGCAAATTGCTTTCAATATTTCCCGCTGACAGCTTGAGTTCAATTATGTGCATTTCGTCCCAGTTTAAACGCTTCCTTGTTCAAATCCAGATAGCGGGGAGGTATGCATTCTTTAAGTGCATTCTCCCAGGCTTCCAATGGCATATTGAAATATGTGGACAGTCTGCCCATTAGCACAATATTTGCAGCCCTGACGGACCCTGCCCTTTGAGCTAGTTTAAGAGCATCAACTGCATCAACCAGGGCTCCTGTTGCCTTGATTTTCTCTATTAATGCATCAGGATAAGCTGCAGCTCCGGTTATAACCGGCATGGGATCGATTCGCTGTGTGCTTAATATCACCCTTCCTCTTGATTTTAAATAGGGAAGCCAGCGTGCCGCTTCCAGCATTTCAAAAGAAACAATATAGTCTGCTTCTCCCTTATCAATGACAGGGGAATATACCTTTTCGCCAAATCGAACATAGGTCACGACTGATCCGCCCCGCTGACTCATGCCATGCACTTCTGAGACTTTAACGTCCAGTCCCTGCTCCACCAGCAAGGTTCCCAGCAGATTGCTGGCCAGCAGGGAACCCTGGCCGCCCACGCCTACAATCATAATGTTTGTTGTTTTCATCAGACACCCTCCTTATCTGCCTGGATTGCATCAAAGGGACACAGGCTGATGCATACTTCGCAGCCAGCACACAGGGTTTCATCAATTGCTGCCTTGCCATTCTCCAGGTGAATGGCGGGACAGCCCAGGCGCATGCATATCTTACAGGACCTACATGCTTCCTTTTTGACAAAAACCGGCGGGCCGTGGGTGACATGTTTTAAAAGCACACAAGGCCTGCGGGCTATGATAACGGAGGGTTCGTCTGCATCCAGTTCTTCTCTGACAACTGCTTCACATTCTTCCAAGTCATATGGATCAACAACCCGTACCCTATTAATGCCGCATGCTCTGCAAAGGGCCTCCAGATCAACCTTTCCGGCCGGATCACCCTTGATATTGTATCCGGTAGCCGGATTTTGCTGATGTCCTGTCATCCCGGTAATGGAGTTATCCAGTATAATCACAGTGGAGTTTGAGCCGTTGTATCCGATGTTAATCAGGCTGTTGACTCCTGTGTGAAGGAAGGTGGAATCTCCGATTACGGCAACTGTGTTCTTTTCGCTTTCTCTACCGAGGGCAATATTAAAACCGTGAAGACTGGATATGGATGAACCCATGCAGATGCAGGTATGCATTGCGTTCAGCGGAACCGCTGCGCCAAGGGCGTAGCATCCTATATCCCCCAAAACGTTTAACTTCAGCTTTGATAAGATATAAAATATGCCCCGATGGGGACAGCCTGCACACATTACAGGCGGACGGACGGGAATTTCATCTTCCAGAGTTTTTCCTGCTTTAGTTTCACGTCCCAATTTTTCCGATATCAAATTCTGAGAGAATTCACCAATCATAGGAAAGAGGGTCTTTCCTTCCACAGACAGCCCTAAAAGGCGGCAGTGAGTTTCAATTATTGGATCCAGCTCTTCTATAACTATCAGGCGGTCAACCTTTTCTGCAAATTCCCGAATCAGTTTTTCGGGGAGGGGGTTTACCATGCCCAGCTTCAGATAACTGGCTTCCTTACCAAATACTTCTTTGGCATATTGATAAGCCGTGCCGGCTGCAATAATTCCCAGGAAGGCATTCCCCATTTCCATGCGATTAAGGGGTGATGTTTCCGCATATTCAATCAACCGGGCGGTCCGCTCCTCAACAATGGGACGGCGCAGTCTGGCATTCCCCGGCACCATAACATATTTCCTTATATTTTTGTAAAAAGGCTTTGTTTCCGAATTGGTTTTCTCACTTAAGGTTACAATGCTTTGTGAGTGAGAAATCCGGGTACACATACGCAGCAGGACAGGAGTATCATACTCTTCGGACAAATCAAATGCAATTTTGGTAAATTCCAAAGCTTCTTTGGAATCTGAAGGTTCCAGCATAGGGACTTTTGCTCCAATGGCATAATGGCGGGAATCCTGCTCGTTCTGGGAAGAATGCATTCCCGGATCATCTGCCACCCCGATAACCATTCCTGCGTTTATCCCGGTGTAGGACAGGGTAAAAAGGGGGTCTGCCGCAACATTCAGCCCTACGTGTTTCATGGCGCAAAAGGAACGTTTGCCGGCCAGGGAAGCTCCGAATGATACTTCCATGGCCACCTTTTCATTGGGTGCCCATTCGCAGTATATATCAGCGTATTTGGCTGCATATTCCGTAATTTCTGTACTGGGCGTTCCGGGATAGCTGGAAACCACCCGGCATCCCGCTTCATACAGACCACGGGCAACGGCTTCATTGCCTAACATCAAACGTTTCATCTATATTCACATACCTCTTAATTTTTATTATTAATTGTATACGTATCATACATAAAGCTTTCTAGAATTATAACATTCATTTATACCTTTGTCGATGTATACATTCATCCTGGCGGCATTATAATTTTTGCAGTATACATATCTTTTGTATGATAGAATAAAACAAAGCATTTTGGATCCTGACCTTGAATATAAGGAGAGATGAATCCATGTCTGATTTTATTATGGAAAAACACTCTACTCCCATACGGGGACATTATGATGTAATAGTTTGCGGAGCCGGTCCCGCCGGGGTTTGTGCGGCCATAAGCGCAGCAAATCAGGGCAGCAAGGTATTATTGATCGAACGGGGCGGCTGTCTGGGCGGCATATGGACCGGAGGCCTGCTAAGCTGGATCCTTGACTCTGCCGACAAGGGAGGAATTCTGCGCCGGATAATAAGTACCCTGGAAGAAAGGGGCAAGGGTTATCATGCCCGCTCCAATAACTTTATTGCAGAGCCTGAGGCCGTTAAGCTGCTTCTTGAAGAGATGTGCCTGGAAGCAGGGGGCGAAATAATGCTCTATACGCTGGTCTGCGGGGCTCATGTTGAGGACGGCCGGCTTAAAGCGGTAATTTGTGAAGAGAAGGGCGGAAGATGGGCAGCCGCTGCGGATGCCTTTGTGGATGCAACAGGTGACGGCGATCTTTCCTACTTTGCCGGCTGCGGCTATGATCTGGGCAAGGAAGGCACAGGAGAGACCCAGCCTATGTCGCTGATAGCCCTGGTAGACGGGGTAGACCCTGATGCTGCCCGTGTGTTTAATAATACACTTCCCTATATGGAAAACCATAATGCAAAGAAATCTTTGCTCAGTGAAATGAGAAGTGCCGGTATTGATCCAAGTTACGATCACCCATCCCTCTTTCATGTAAAAGACGGACTCTGGCTTATGATGACAACTCATGCTTATGGTTATGACCTCCTGGATGCTTCAAGCCTGACTAAGGCAACCATGCTTTTACGAAGGGAAATGGCGGAACAAATAGAAGCCCTTAGGTCTAAGGGGGGAATCTGGGCAAATATGAGAATGCTGCAGAGCGCACCTTTTATAGGAGTACGTGAAGGCAGAAGAATTCACGGACGTTACAGAGTAACTGCAGATGATGTGATAAATGGTGCCCGCTTTCCCGATGCAGTCTGCCGGGTGAACTTCCCCATTGATATACATCCGCTTAAGCGTGAAAACACATTTGAACAGGAAAAGGGAGGCTTAAAGGCCAGGCCCTATGATATTCCTTTAAGGGCCTTGATCGCAAGAGATGTGGAAGGGCTCTATCTGGCAGGAAGGCTCATAAGCGGCGATTTCTGGGCTCATTCCAGCTACAGGGTTACAGGCAATGCCGCAGTTTTAGGTGAGGCAGCCGGGAAAGCAGCAGCGTTGAAGCTTGGTTAGATTTGAATTTAAACAGCCCATAACCTTTGTTGATACAGACAGGGGTTATGGGCTTTTTCATGATTTTCATTTGCTGTG
Organism: Clostridiales bacterium; assembly: GCA_012510895.1. Lineage (GTDB taxonomy): Bacteria > Bacillota > Clostridia > Caldicoprobacterales > DTU083 > JAAZHD01. Next base: position 8,580 of record JAAZHD010000001.1, on the reverse strand, counting down.
ATGCAGCCATGAATTTTCTTTCTATAAAAAAGAAAAATATTCATATTGACTTTGAATTTCATATATGGTATTTATATAAGGTACTTTGTTTAGCTATAATAAACTTTTTGTTTAGTTACATGAGACTGGGCGGTATTTATGAGAATAGGAGAAAAAATCAAGGAGTTGAGGAAGCGAAACGGTCTGACGCAGCAAGAGCTTGCAGACCGTTGTGAGCTCTCTAAGGGTTTTATATCCCAGGTGGAGAGGGAGCTTACATCGCCTTCAATAGCAACTTTAATAGATATTTTAGAGTGCCTTGGAACGAATATAAAGGATTTTTTCAACGAACAAATAGATGAGAATATTGTTTTTAAAAAGGATGACGTTTTCAGCCTGGAAAACAAAGATTTAAACCATGTCATCCACTGGATTATTCCCAATGCGCAAAAGAACATAATGGAGCCGATTATCATAGAGCTGGGTCCGGGCGGCAGTTCCAAGGTGGAGGATCCCCACGACGGTGAGGAGTTCGGCTATGTTCTATCCGGTTCAATCAACCTTTATTTAGGCAAGAACCATTACCGGGTGCGTAAGGGAGAAAGTTTTACATTTAAGCCTGATATGACTCATTATATAACCAATGCTTCCAAGGGGAAAACCACTTTGCTGTGGGTTTCCTGTCCACCCAGTTTTTAGCATAAACAAATAGAATGGGGGCTTTTGCTATGACTGACAAGATTATTCTGGAGCTTAAAAATGTATCCAAGTACTATGACGATACACCGGCTCTGGTTAATATGAATCTGTATATTCGGAAAAATGAATTCATTACGCTGCTGGGTCCAAGCGGCTGCGGCAAAACAACTACACTGCGGATTATAGGCGGTTTTGAAGAAGCGGACAGCGGCGACCTTCTGTTTGAAGGCAGGAATATTAATAACCTGCCTGCATATAAGAGGAAGGTTAATACTGTATTTCAAAAGTATGCCTTATTCCCCCATATGAATGTTTTTGACAATATAGCCTTTGGGCAGAAAATAAAAAAGCTTGATAAAAAAATAATTCAGGAAAATGTAAGGCGGATGCTCAGACTTGTGAACCTGGAGGACTTTGAAAAGCGGTCTGTAGACTCCTTAAGCGGCGGACAGCAGCAAAGAGTGGCTATTGCCCGGGCCCTTGTCAATGAACCGGAAGTTCTTCTTCTGGATGAACCCCTTGGTGCACTGGATCTTAAGCTGAGAAAAGAGATGCAGATAGAGCTGAAAAACATGCAGCAGAAACTGGGTATCACCTTTGTATATGTTACCCATGATCAGGAAGAAGCTCTGAGCATGTCAGATACCATAGTAGTTATGAACAACGGCATAATTCAGCAGATCGGCACACCGGAGGATATTTATAATGAGCCGAAAAACGCTTTCGTTGCCCGCTTTATCGGAGAGAGCAATATACTGGACGGCTTTATGACCGAGGACTTTCTGGTTGAATTTCTGGGAAGAAAAATTAAATGTGTGGATAAATGTTTCCCGGGACAGCCTAACGTGGATGTGGTCATCCGGCCTGAGGATGTTAAAGTGGTTCCTGCCGGAGAAGGCATGCTGGATGGCATTGTCCGGTCTGTCACATTTAAAGGCGTCCATTATGAAATGATGATAGAAGGGCAAGGTTTTGCCTGGATGGTGCACAGCACAATAATGGCGCCGGTAGACAGTAAAGTAGGTCTGAGAGTAGATCCGAATGATATTCATATTATGAGGAAGGAGGCAGCGACATGAAAAGGCAATGGCTGGCTTCCCCCTATATCGTCTGGATGATTATGTTCATAGTCGTGCCCATGCTCCTGGTGCTGTTTTACAGCGTGACAGAGCAGACGGCTGACGGATACCGGTTTACCTTCGACCATTTCAGGAGGTTTGTGGATCCTATTTATATTAATGTGCTTTTCCGTTCAGTAGCGCTGGCCTTAATAAGCACCGTAATATGCCTCTTGCTTGGGTATCCCATGGCTGCAATTCTGGCCAGTAAGGAATACAGCAGGAAAAAGATTCTGTATATGCTGATTGTGCTTCCCATGTGGATGAATATTCTTCTTCGCACCTATGCCTGGATGACCCTGCTGGAGCGCAACGGCATAATCAACACCATCCTGTCTTTCCTGCGGCTGCCCCCTCTTGATATTCTTTATACCAATAAAGCAGTGGTGCTGGGCATGGTTTATAATTTTCTTCCCTTTATGATCCTGCCCATTTACTCGGTTCTTTCCAAGATAGATGAGAGCGTTATAGAGGCTGCTCAGGACCTTGGGGGCAACAGCTTTACGGTTTTCAGACGGGTAATTTTTCCCTTGAGTCTTCCTGGAGTAATGTCCGGCATAACCATGGTATTCATGCCGGCGGTTACTACCTTTGTTATTTCAAGGCTGCTTGGAGGCGGGCAGTTCACCCTTATAGGGAATCTGATTGAGCAGCAGTTTTTATCTTCGGGAGACTGGGGCTTCGGCTCCGCATTGTCGGTTATAATGATGCTTCTGATTTTGGCCAGCATGGGCATTATGTCCAAATATGAGCAGGAAGGCGGGGGTGGTGCGCTGTGGTGATGCGTTTTTTAAAAAAGACCTATGTATTTCTCATATTTGCATTTTTATATGCTCCCATCCTGATCCTGATTATATTTTCATTCAATCAGTCAAAATCCAGGGCTAATTGGGAGGGTATTACCTTAAAATGGTATATGGAATTGTTTAAGGACCGGCAGATAATGTCTGCCCTGTACAACACCATCCTGATTGCTGTTTTATCCTCTATAGTTGCTACCTTAATAGGTTTGATTGCTTCCATCGGTATTTTCAGCATGAAGAAACTTCAGCAGAAGGTGGTTCTGAACCTTAATTATATTCCTATATTGAACCCTGATATAGTAACGGGCATCTCTCTCATGGTATTGTATATCTTTATGAAGATGCCCCTGGGTTTTGTGACCATGCTTTTGGCTCACATAACCTTCAATATTCCCTATGTGATTCTGTCCATCCTGCCTAAACTGAAGCAAATGAACAAGCATCTGTATGAGGCAGCGCTGGATCTGGGAGCAACCCCCATAGAAGCTTTTTGGAAGGTCATCCTGCCTGAAATAATGCCCGGTATTATTACAGGGTTCTTGCTGGCATTTACCCTGTCCATTGATGACTTTGTAATCAGCTTTTTCACAACAGGCTCCGGTTTTGACAATCTGTCCATCGTCATATTCGGCATGGCCAGAAGAGGAATCAGCCCAAAAATCAATGCGTTATCCACCCTGATGTTCATCAGTGTTCTGGCGCTTTTAATAATAGTAAATATAAGAATGTCCAAAGACAACACAGAAAGGAGATCGAAAATTGAGAAGAGCAAAGATAACGGCCGCTATCTTCCTGATGTTGGCCATGATATTTAGTCTTTCAGCCTGTGCAGGCGGTGAAGGCGGGGATCAGCAAAAAACCACAACTTTAACCGTCTTTAACTGGGGAGACTATATTGACGAAACGGTTCTGGAGGATTTTGAAAAAGAATACGACGTTAAGGTAAATTATACCTATTTTGCTACCAATGAAGAAATGTATGTGAAACTTAAATCCGGCGGTACCAACTATGACGTTATTTTTCCATCGGATTATATGATAGCCCGGCTTATTAAAGAAGATATGCTGCATAAGATAGACATGAGCAAGATAACCAATTACCATCATATTGGTGATGAATTCAAAAACCTGGATTACGACCCCAATAATGAGTATTCGGTCCCATATATGTGGGGCACATTGGGAATTGTCTATAACACCACTATGGTGGATGATCCTGTGGACAGCTGGGAAATTCTTTGGAACCCAAAATATGAAAAACAAATATTTATGCTGGACAGCCAGAGGGATTCCATTGCAGTTGCTCTAAAAAAACTCGGATTTTCTTTAAATACCAGGAATGAGGCGGAGCTTGAGGCAGCCAAGCAGGAACTAATTAAGCAGAGGCCTCTTGTATTATCCTATGTCGGAGATGAGGTAAAGGATAAGATGGTTGGCGGTGAAGCGGCCCTGGCAGTTGTCTGGTCCGGAGATGCCGTTGCCATGAAGTGGGAAAATGAAGATCTGGCGTATTCAATTCCCAAAGAGGGTTCCAATCTGTGGTTTGACGCCATGGTAATTCCAAAGACCAGTCAGAATAAAGAAGCGGCTGAACTGTTTATCAATTTTATGACTGATCCGGAAATTGCCCTCCGCAATGCTGAATATATAGGGTATTCAACGCCCAATATCACAGCATGGGAGATGCTGGACGAGGAGATAAAATATGATGAAGATGCCTATCCTGCTTTGGATTCCCTGGATAACTGCGAAGTTTTTGAAGATGTAAGTGACATCATAGCCACATATAACAGAATCTGGGATGAGATTAAGGCAGCTCAATAATAGCTAAAACAGCATAACGGCAATAAAGCCTGCAGACACTGATGTTTGCAGGCTTTATTATTTTCCGGTGATATCACTGATGTATATTTAAAAAACTGCTGCTGAATAAAAATATACCTGTTCTATTTATAGGAAATAGCTTTTTGCAGGAAAGTGCCTTTTTCCAAGTCGTCAAAGGCTTTCTTAAGTTCTTCCCTGGTGTTCATAACGATAGGGCCTCCCCAGGCAATGGGTTCATTCAGTCTTAATGAACTTACAAACAGGATCTGAGCCTTTTCTTCTGCGGCTCCTAATTGTACATAATCTCCTTCGGACAGCTTAACCGCCGTCTTTTCCTTTACCAACTCTCCGCCGATATAAGCATTGCCCAGCAGAGTAAAGATCATGACAGAACGGTTTCTTTCAGTCTCAATCACAAAAGAATTGGCATTTAAGTGTATGTCATAATAATCCAGGGGCAGGTAGCTGCTTGTGAACCCCTTTGTCCCCTTGTATTCGCCGGCAAGAAGCCTAAGCTTTCCGTTTTCCAGTTCAATCTCCGGGATTTCAGATCTTTTTATACTTTGATATGCTGGTTCAGTCATTTTATCTTTGGCAGGTAAGTTGAGCCATAATTGAACTCCCAGCATTCTTTCAGAGGCAGGCAGCTGTTCCTCGTGCAGAATGCCCGATCCAGCTGTCATCCACTGAACTTCTCCATCCGATATAGCATCTTCATTTCCCAGGCTGTCCCTGTGTACCATTTTTCCATGATATATATAGCTTATTGTTTCGATGCCCCTGTGGGGGTGAAGCGGAAAGCCTGCAGTATAGTCATCGGGATTGGTGCTGTCAAAGGAATCCAGCATTAATATAGGATCATAATCCTTTGTGGTTCTGTTGGCCAGCACCCTGACCAGGTTGACTCCGGCGCCGTCCTGTGTTCTGTAACCTGTTACCTGTCTAATAATTTTTCTTTCCATTTATACAGCCTCCCAACTAATACATTTATATTCAGCTTTTTTTATCCCCGGTCAAATCAGCAGAGTAATATTAAGCCGGCCTAGTTATAGTTTACAAGCTTTATTAGTTGATACCCTTAAAAAGCACAGCCAAACCGGTAATACAGCATCAACTTCAATAACAATTTGCCGGGACCGGGACGTTAAAAATTGTACAAGATTCCGTTATATGATATTATTTATTCTGCAAGTATCGGGTTGCACGAAAAAACTCATGTTATCGGAATCTATATAACATAACATTATTTGGAGAGAGGTGAGCTTATGGATTATTTGGGGAAAGACATAAAAAAGCTGGGTTTTGGGCTGATGCGCCTGCCTATGATAGGTGAGAAAATAGATATTGAACAGGTAAAGGATATGGTCGACCTTTTTATGGCAAACGGTTTTACCTATTTTGATACAGCTTATGGTTATGGAAACGGCGCATCTGAAGAAGCTGCAAAAACGGCACTGGTAGATCGCTATCCCCGGGAAAGTTTTCAACTGGCAACTAAACTGCCTCCTTGGTCCGGAGCAAAAACGGAAGATGAAGCACGGGAGATGTTCTGGACATCACTAAAGCGTACCGGAGCCGGTTATTTTGATTTTTATCTGCTGCATAACATAGGCAGCAACAGAATTCAGATATTTGAAGACTATAACTTGTGGGAGTTTGGTCTTGAGTTAAAGGAAAAGGGACTTATTAAACATTTTGGATTTTCTTTCCATGACAAAGCAGATGTTTTGGATGAATTATTGACTAAGCATCCGGAGGCCGAGTTTGTACAGCTTCAAATCAACTATGCTGACTGGGACAGCGAGACAATAGAATCCAGAAAATGCTATGAGGTTGCCCGAAAGCACAATAAGCCTGTCATTATTATGGAACCTGTAAAGGGCGGTACTTTGGCAAATCTGCCGGATAAACTGGCCCGGATCTTCAAAGAAGCGGATGAGAATGCTTCCCTGGCATCCTGGGCTATTCGTTATGCTGCGTCCCTGGACGGAATAATAACTGTTTTAAGCGGAATGTCCAATATGGAACAAATGCAGGATAACATTTCATATATGAAGGATTTTAAGCCGCTGAACGAAAAGGAAAGGGAAGTAATTGCCAAAGTTCAGACAGCTATGAAGGAGCTGGCCAGCATACCTTGTACAGATTGTAAATATTGTGTTGAAGGATGTCCCCAGGGCATTAATATCCCAAGCCTTTTCGAGTTAATGAATGACTATTATGTATACGAAAATTTGGAGGAAGCAAAAAAATCATATAAATGGCAGACAGAAAAAAGAGGCCGTGCTTCAGACTGCATAGCTTGCGGGAACTGTGAAGGGGTTTGCCCTCAAAGCATTCCAATTATTAATGAACTCAGTAAAATAGCTGAAGTAATGGAAGCCGGCGTATAAGCTGCTCTTAAGCAAGACTGCGTTGGTTAATGCTGACTTCTTGATTGAAAAAAGAAGCGGAAAAGGCGCATGAAGCCCTTTTGGCATTAACCAGAGCGGTTATTATTTTATTTAACCTTCTCAAATTTGCAAGTGTACTGGGTAATATGATGATTTTCTTGATAAATATGCTGATACAAATGAAAATGAAAAGACATGGAAAATATACATAAGAATAATAATCCTGTAAAGAATACAAGAAGATTGGAAATATTATTATGTAATAATAGGCAGTATAATAGAATGAGGAGTGAATTCTTATGAAAAACCGTTTTCCATATCTGATCATTTTCCTTTTAATTACAGCTCTTATCATAACAGGATGTGCAGACATTAATCAACCGGACAAGCGGCCGGAGGGACAAGAGCAGCAACCTGCAGCTTCTCCTGAGCCAAGCCCGGAACCTACTCCTTCCCCGGGTACTGACCAGGAAGGAGAAAACACAGAAACCCAGGAACCTGAAGAGAGTGAAGCGACTCCGGCTCCGGAAGAGACTGCTGAAGCTGCAGCTGAGCTGAAAGCCCTGCTCCCGGAAAGGAAAGGATATAAGTGGGTATATAATGGATTTGCAGAGTATGGACATGAAATTATATTGGAAGAAATCAAAGAGGAAGATGGTAAAGTAATTTATGTCACCGACGGTGAAGTATTTGATATGTCCGACGGGGAATCGGACAGAGATTTTTCCCTTTCGGTACAGTTCACAGTTGATTCCGAATCTCTAATACAGGAGAAAACCGGAGAAATGATGATGGATTTATTTGATAAAATAGAATTGATTCAGGCACCCCTTAAGGAAGGGCATAGCTGGACCCAGACCGTAAAGGGACAGGATGGTGAAGAAACAACTTTAAAATGCACCATTGAAAAGATAGAGGAAGATGACGGGAAAAAGGTGTATACAGTTTTCTATGAAGAAGAGGACGGACCCTACTATGAAAAAAGAGTGATTAAAGAAGGGATAGGAGTTATCGGGTTTACACGCCTATATATAACTGAAGAAGAGTATGAAAACTATGAAATGAGCTATTGGCTGTATGAAGAAGCATCAGGCTATGATAAGTAGGGTAAAAATTTAAGTTGGCAGTTGATTAATTTTTTAATTAGTATTAAAATTATTCTATAAAACAATTAAATATTAAATGTGATACTGCATTTATAGGTCTGCTATGTCAGGCCTATTTGTAGTTTCCGGGGAGGTGAGAATTTGAATTATAATGACGCATCAGATTATATTCACAGCCCTTTTGTTGCACTTAGAGATACAATTGACAACGGTTTTTCCGGGGGCTGGGGTCTTCATTTCCAGCCTAGTGAGGAATATTGGCTGGATTGCCACAACCATCTTGAATCAGGAAAAAGTTATGAAGAGATAAGTGAAATGCTGAGCAAGTGGTTCAGCGAACTGGATGCCTACCGCCTGGAAAGAGTCCTGGTGATTTCCAAAGATGTTAATTCCTTCTCTGTTTTAAAGGACTTATCTCAAATGAATGAACGGTTCGAATGGTTATACTACCATGAAGTTGATAAGGGACCGCCTGATCCGGACTTGTTCCGCTCTGCTTTAAACCATGGCGCTGTAGGCGTTAAGCTGCATAATGCTCCTATTATGAAGGGGCTGGCAGAGCCGGAAATATGGTTTAATGAAGCCTGGAGCCAGATCTTTGAATTGGCATCGGAAAGAAACATTCCTCTTTTATGGCATGTTACACAAAGGGTCAGTG
>JAAZHD010000307.1 GCA_012510895.1 Clostridiales bacterium | reverse complement strand
CTTCTACCATACTAGTCCCCGAAGATCAGGAGCCTAAATTACGAATGCAAATGGCCATGGAAGGATACCCAAAATCAGGATTTAACTATGATATTTATTTTCAAGGCAGCAGTTTTAGCCAAACGAATGATGAGATGAAAAAAAGATGGATAATACAGCTTCAGGAGCGATTGAGTCAGTCTATTAAGTTTTTGGATGGGGTTAAGGATGCAGTGGTTACTATTGCAATGCCTGAGACAGATTCTTTTGTTCTTAAAAGCAGTGAAGTTCCAGTCACAGCTTCAGTTATTATTCTTCCTGAGCTAGGTTATGAGATTTCATATGAACAAGCTAAAAGCATCGAGCAGCTGATTGCAAAGAGTGTACCGGGACTTAAAACTGAGAATATATCTATCATAGATACGGGAATGAATATTCTCAACGCAGAATCACAGGAGCGCAACAAACTAGCAACCAGCGAGTTTGAACTGGAAAATGAATTGGAAAACAAGCTAAAAAGACGGGTGGAAGGTCTGTTAGAGCCTGTATTCGGTTATGGTGCAGTTAAAGCTGCAGTGGATGTAAGATTGGATTTTTATACAAAGGTTACTGAATCAGTTAGGTTTGAGCCTGTATTGGACGATGAGGGAACTGGCATTGTCGTCAGTCAGGAAACATTAAGAGAGAAGGTAAATAATATACTACCCGGAGGCATCCCGGGCACAGAGACTAATGCAGAAACAACCGAATATGTTTATTTAAATGGCGAAAACATGTCTTCGCAGAGGCAAGAGGAGAGAATAAACTATGAAATTAATGAGATCAAAGAAAGAATAGAAGAACAAAATGGTAAGATAAAAGATTTATCCATTGCTGTTGTAATAGATGCAAGTAGATTGGGAAATGCCGGTTTGCAAACTACAGAACAAGTAAAAGAACTTGTTGCGATGGCAATAGGAACAGACACAGACAGAGTAGTAGTTCAAAGTTGGGAATTTAACAGTGAATTGCAAGACAGTATAATAGATGCGCTTGAAGGCCGACGGCAACCTGAGGAAGCTTTGCTGGACTTGAAGACACTTCTGATAATTATTGTAGTTATAGCTGTCATTGTTTTAGCTTCACTGATTTTGATAATTCGTATGAGACAAAAAGAAAAATCTTTGGAGATGGCAGAACAGGAGTTGGATGAAGATATAGAGGCTGAAGAGGAAATCTTTGATTTTGAGATGTTGCAAGACCAAAAACAAGATGAGCTTAGGAGACAGCTGGATAAATTTGCAGCAGAGCGACCTGAAGATGTTGCACAACTTTTAAGGAACTGGCTTGCGGAGGATTGAGTGTATGTTTAAAGGTGGGATTATAATTGGCTAGGAATAAGGCGGAGTTAAGCGGTCGGGAGAAAGCAGCCATTCTTTTGGTAGCATTGGGAACTCAGAGAGCTTCTAACATTTATAAATATTTAAGAGAAGATGAGATTGAACAAATAACCCTTGAAATTGCTAATTTAAGGAGAATTGATTCTGAGACAAAACAAAGGGTGATGGAAGAGTTTTATGAAGTATGCCTGGCCCAAAATTATATTGCTGAAGGCGGAATTGAGTATGCAAAAGAAGTATTAGAAAAAGCATTGGGCAGCCAAAAGGCTCTGGAACTTATAAATAAGTTGACTTCGTCGCTCCAGGTGAGACCTTTTGATTTTGCCAGAAAGGCAGATCCGGCTCAGCTTTTGAACTTTATTCAAAATGAACATTCGCAAACCATCGCTTTAATTCTAGCGTATTTAAAACCTGAACAGGCGGCAGCTATTCTATCCGCTTTACCGCAGGAAAAACAGGCAGATGTGGCTTCCCGGATTGCTATGATGGATAGAACTTCCCCCGAAGTTATAAAAGAAGTGGAACGCGTATTGGAGAAAAAGCTGTCTTCCATGGTAACATCGGATTTTACCTCTGCAGGTGGCATACAGGCTGTTTTGGATATTTTGTTATCGGTGGATAGAGG
>JAAZHD010000306.1 GCA_012510895.1 Clostridiales bacterium | reverse complement strand
AGTGATATATTTTGTTAAGGCTGGTTAAAAATGAAGGATATGATGATTATATTAAATATCCATATTATTCTAAAGAAGACCTCGAAAAGAGAGCACTTGAGATATTGCGCGAATATCATTATGAACTATTAAAAATACCACTACCTATTCCTATAGAGAAGATTAGTGAAAATCATTATAAGCTAATTTTAGATTATCAAAATTTATCTTTGGATGGTAATATCCTGGGCTTGACTACTTTTGAAACAGGTTATATTAAGGTTTATGATAAGAACGCCAAAAAAGCATATCCTTTAGAGGTTAGAAGTGGCACTATTCTAATTGATAATAGTATTGCAGAAGATCAAAAACAAAATTGCCGATATAGATTTACTTGTGCCCACGAGGTATCACATTGGGATTTGCATAAGAATATATATTTTAATCAGAATGCATACCGGGAAGAAATTAATGCTGTAAAGTGTTTAAAACGTGATGTTGAAAAATCATTTAGTAATAATAAAAGAAAAACTCCGAAAGAATGGCTTGAATGGCAGGCAGATTTTCTGGGGGCATCAATATTAATGCCATTGCCTACAGTTAAAGAGTATTATAAAATTCAATATAAAAACATAGTGTCTAAGATCAAAAGGGATGATGCTGATTATCCATTTGCAATTAATGCTGTTATCAAGGCATTAGCAGATTTTTTTGATGTTTCAGAACAGGCTATGTCTATCAGATTAAAAAGTTTGGGCTTGATATAATAACTCTACAAAAAAGAAGTCATTTTGATTTCAAATCAAATGACAATTTTTTTAGTCTTAATGTAAGCAAAAAAGCATACAAGCGGGTAAGCGTATATTAGATCGCTGTAATAAATATAGAATCTGTAAAATGCATTCATTTACATACTGCAACATGGAGGTAATTGAGAATGCATGCACTTTATGAGAATGGTATGATCACTATTTATAATTCCTATTTATATCGGGAAGTCATAAAAGAAATTCAGGGGCGATACTGGGATCCAGTGCGCAAAGTTTGGATTGTACCCTTCAATGCAGAAAGTGTATCGACTCTTAGAATAATCGGATGTGAGTTCAAGGGGGTGCTTATTGATATGGTTTCAAGTCTTATAGAGAATAATGACAAACTAGAATTGCCAGTTGAAGCCATAGAACCAATGCCTATCAAAGTGAAGCCTTATCAGCACCAGGTACAGGCATATAACTTTATAGGAAATCTCTTAGGTTTCTTTACTGCAGGTGGTTCTACATGATTAGTGTTAGTGGGGCAGCGCTTCTAATGGAAATGGGGACGGGCAAAACCCTTACCACAATCGCTTTACTTGGCAGGGCGTTTCTAAACGGTCTTATACGTCGGGCGCTTATAGTAGCACCGCTGTCGGTAGCAAATGTCTGGGCAGAAGAATTTGAGAAGTTTGCAGCCTTCGACTATGTGCTGGCAGTACTGGAGGGAGACAGCGGCAAAAAGGCTGATACCCTAAGACACATGACAGGAACAGGGCTGCAGGTGGTGGTGCTGAATTATGAAAGCACCTGGCGGCTTGAGGAGGAACTGAAGAAATGGAAACCGGACGTAATAGTTTGTGACGAATCCAGCCGTATCAAAAACCCCAACGCCAAGCAGTCGAAGGCCCTGCACCGGTTGGCAAAACAGGCAAAATATAGGCTGATTCTCACTGGAACGCCAATCCAGAACAATCCACTAGACTTCTTCAGCCAGTACAAGGTGCTGGATGAGAGCATTTTTGGCCCAAGCTATTATGCTTTTCGTTCAAGGTATGCCACAATGGGCGGCTATGGAAAGCATCAAATTGTTGGATATAAAAATTTACAAGAATTGGTTCAGAAGGCCCACTCGGTAGCTTACCGGGTGACTAAGGAAGAAGCGCTGGACTTGCCAGAAATGGTAGATGAAGTAAGGTATGTGACCCTTGACCCGCAGGGCATGAAAATCTATGAAAGCTTGGAAACTTCATCATATGCAGAACTGCTAAAAGGTGAGGTGGTTGTTAGAAACATCCTTACACAGTTGCTTCGCCTGCAGCAGGTAACGGGCGGCT
>JAAZHD010000305.1 GCA_012510895.1 Clostridiales bacterium | reverse complement strand
GTAAAGGTGTGAATTAATCAAGTGGGAGTTAATTTACGCAGCTTATTGCCTTGGCAAAATAGAAACAAGGTTAAGAAAGAGTATAAAATGGCGCTTGATATGGTGGAACCAGGTGATGAAATAAATGATTATGGATCTGATGAAAAAGCCAGTAAAGCTGTTCCGGATGGCGTAAGCGAAAAAATGCTGTATCGCGATGTAGTAAAGATTGCTTGGCCGTCATTTGTAGAATTAACCCTTACACAATTAACATCGATGGTTGATATGATGATGGTAGGCGGACTAGGTTCTTGGGCAATAACTTCGGTCGGTTTGACAACTCAGCCCAAATTTTTATTAATGATAATGTTTATGGCTATGAATGTAGGAGCAACTGCTTTGGTTGCCAGATATAAGGGAGAAGGTTCGCCCCAAAAAGCTAATATGGTATTAAGGCAGGCACTGCTTATTACTTTTATTCTTTCAGTAATTGGTTCTATAGTAGGCTACATAGCATCCGAACCTATGATACGTTTTATGGGTGCAGCAGAAGCTATTACTTTAGAACAGGGTACTATATATCTTAAGATTCAGATGTTAGGATTCGTTTTTCTGGCATTAACAAGTACAATGACTGCAACCTTACGCGGTGTAGGCAGTTCAAGAGTTACCATGATGTATAATCTGGCCTCTAATGTTGTTAACGTAATTTTTAATTATTTACTGATTCATGGTCATTTTGGTTTTCCTAAAATGGGTGTTATAGGAGCGTCCCTGGCTACCATCATAGGCCAATTTGTAGCTTTTTTATTGGCTTTGGGAGCAATTCTGCGTGGAAGGCATTATTTGTCTCTTAGGTTCAAAGAAGGTTTTAAGCCGAATTTACGAGTTATAAAATCTATTTTTAAAATCGGCATTCCAGCACTTGTAGAACAGGTTTTTATGAGAGCAGGAATGATTTTGTATGTCAAAACGGTGGCTTCCCTTGGCACTGTTGCATATGCCACACATCAAATTGCTATGAATATTCAGGCAATGTCTTTTATGAATGGGCAGGCATTTTCTGTTTCAGGCACATCATTAGTAGGTCAAAGTCTGGGCAAGCGTCGTCCTGATATGGCTCAGGCCTATGCCAGCCGTACCAGGAGACTGGGAATGTCCTTTTCCATTCTTTTAGGTCTGACCTTTTTCTTTTTGGGAAGGCCTATAGTAGGATTATATACTAATGAAGCAGATGTTATTGTACAAGGAACAAGGATCTTAAAATATGTAGCATTGGTGCAGCCGCTGCAGTCTTCACAGTTTATTCTGGCAGGTGCCTTAAGAGGTGCAGGTGATACCAGAGCTACTGCTGTTATTAGCTTTATAACGGTACTGATTATCAGGCCGGGTCTGGCTTTCATGCTTATAAATTTCTTTAGTTTAGGTTTAGATGGCGCTTGGTTTGCTTTGATAGCTGATCAGGCATTACGTTCTTTATTAGTTCTGCTAAGATATAATACGGGGAAATGGAAGAGCATCCGGATATGATTTTAATACCATGATGGAAAGGTGCAGCTATGAAATATAACTTTGATGAAATAATAGAAAGAAAAGGTACGAACTCCGTAAAATATGATATATCGCGAAATAGAAGTAAATCAGAAGATATCATACCACTCTGGGTAGCAGATATGGATTTCAGAACGCTTCCTGCAGTAGTAGACGAATTGGTAAAAGCTGCCCGGCATGGCATATTTGGTTACACCAGTATCAATGAAAATTACTTCAAGGCGGTACATAATTGGTATAAAAATAGATTTGACTGGACAACTGAACCTTCCTGGCTGGTACCGGTGCCGGGAGTGGTTGATGCTATTGCCATTTCCATACGTGCGCTAACCAATGAAGGGGATGCAGTTCTTATACAAAGACCGGTTTACTATCCTTTTACAAAAATTATTACACAGAATAAACGAAAACTAATTAATAGTCCGCTTTTACTTAAAGAAGGCAGATATGAGATGGACTTTGATGATATAGAATACAAAATCAAGAAAGAAAATGTTAAATTGTTTATTTTATGCAGTCCGCATAATCCTGTCGGCAGGGTATGGACGAAAGAAGAACTCTTACGTGTAGGCGAAATTTGCATGAAATATAATGTAACTGTCATATCAGATGAGATACATTGCGATTTTGTTTATAAGGGGAATAAACATTACGTTTTTGGAAGCATTAAGCCAGAGTTCCTGGATAACAGTATAATTTGCACGGCACCAAGTAAAACTTTCAATTTGGCAGGACTCAGAACATCCAATATCTTTATTAAGAATAAGAATATGCGAAACAAGTTTATAGCAGAGATAGAAAACAGCGGCATGTCTCAACCCAATACCATGGGACTGATTGCATGCCAAGCTGCATATGAGCATGGCGAAGAATGGTTGAAACAACTGATTGAGTATCTTGAAAACAATATAAAATTTATTAAGGATTACTTGCATACATATATACCTAATATCAACCTGATTGAACTAGAGGGTACTTATCTTATCTGGCTGGATTTTAGGAAGCTAAATAAGACTGAGGAAGAATTGGAAGATATAATTTTTAACAAAGCAGGTATTTTGTTGAATAAAGGTACAATATTTGGTGAAGAAGGAAGAGGTTTTCAGCGCATGATTATAGCTTGTCCAAAATCCGTATTAGAGCAAGCTTTCATAAGATTGGAAATGGCTATTAACGGACGAATACCTTGATAATAGCCAGCTGTTTTTTTTGCATTATTTTGGTTAATTTATTGGTATTTACTTTAGCATAGTAATGTGATAATATAACAAAGGCAAAATCGTTTTTGTAAGTGAGGGGTTATATATAGAAAATTTTTCATTTCCTTGTTTATATTATTCTTTATTTGTGTATGAATGATTATGCTTATTGATGAATAAAGGGACATGGTTTTCTTATTTTTATTGATAGGCAGATATATACGAAGGAATAAGCTATATGCCTTATCTGCTATTGACAGCGATAAAGGCATATAGTAATATTTAGAATATTATTTTAGTATATTTATTAAAGGAGATGATGAGATGAAGAAAACAATTTTACTTGCATTAACCGTTATGCTTATTATCGCCCTGATTACAGGTTGCACTCAGTCTTCAAGCAAATCTGACAAGATTTTAATAGGAGTCAATTATGAGCTCAGCGGCGAAACAGCAACCTATGGTCAGAGCTCGGTTGAGGGTATAGAGCTGGCAATAAATAAGGTTAACGAGGCTGGCGGTATTAATGGAAAGTTGATCGAACTTGTAAAGTATGACAATGAGTCCAAATCAGCAAATGCTACGAGCTTAGCTACAAGATTAATGACTCAGGATAAGGTACTTGCAGTAATGGGACCGGCTACATCCGGTGCTTTTAAAGCTACTATACCAGTTGCCAATCAGAACAAGGTTCCTGTCATTTCCGGTTCCGCAACAGCTGACGATGTTACTGTCAATCCCGACGGGAGTGTACAGGAATATGCATTCCGTATCTGTTTTAGTGATTCCTACCAAGGAACCGCTATGGCTAACTACGCACTAAATAATCTCAGCAAAACAAAAGCTGTAGTTATAATGGATAGTTCCAGTGATTATGGCAAAGGTTTAGCTGCAAACTTCGTTAATACTTTTGAAGCCAACGGTGGAACAATAGTTGCACAAGAGGCATATGTGTCAGGAGATACG
Source organism: Clostridiales bacterium (assembly GCA_012510895.1). Classification (GTDB taxonomy): domain Bacteria; phylum Bacillota; class Clostridia; order Caldicoprobacterales; family DTU083; genus JAAZHD01. The sequence goes on along the minus strand of JAAZHD010000305.1, from coordinate 3,318 downwards.
GATTTTAATTCAATTTTAACTAAAATAAGAGACCTTGATTTTGATGTAATATTTATCCCGGGATACTATAATGAAGCAGGTCTAATTATAAAACAGGCAAGAGATCTGGGCATTGATGTTCCGATACTTGGTGCAGACGGATTTGATTCTCCGGAACTGGTGAACTTAGCCGGTAAAGATGCATTAAATGACATTTATTTCTCTAATCATTACTCTTCCCTGGATCAGGATCCTGTAGTTCAGGACTTTATTAAGGAATTTGAAAAGAAATATAATAAACAACCAGATGCATTTAATGCCTTGGGTTATGATTTAGCAATGTTTGTGGTAAATGGCATTGAACGAGCAGAATCATTGACAGGAGAAGCAGTTAAGAAAGCACTCGAGTCCACTACTGATTTCAACGGTGTAACTGGTAGTTTCAGCATAGATGAGTTCCATAATCCTGTAAAAGCTATTGTAATTATTGAGTTGAAGGATGGAGTACAGCATTCCAGCGAGAGATTAAGTTTGGATTAATTTTAATGTTTTACATTTACTTTTAGTCGAATTTTTGGTAGAACTAATAAGTGAGGGAGCTTTCTATGCCCTCACTTATGTCTGTTTTATCTTAAGAGGCGGTAAAATGAAAGAAGGGGATGGGTTTGGACCAGTTAATCCAGCAAATTATAAACGGAATATCACTAGGCAGTATTTATGCACTTATTGCTTTGGGATATACTATGGTGTATGGAATTATAAAGCTAATAAACTTTGCTCATGGTGACATCTATATGTTAGGTGCCTATATAGGCTATTTTTGTATGACCACCCTAAAACTTGGCTTTTTGCCATCGCTTTTTATAGCAATTATATTATGCATGATAGTTGGTATTTGCATTGAAAAAATAGCGTATAAACCTTTACGTAATGCAACTCGTATAGCAGTTTTAATAACAGCCATCGGGGTATCCCTGTTTCTACAGTATGGTACCATGTTCTTTGTCGGTGCAAATGTACGCACCTATCCTCCATTGACCGGATTAATGGCTAAGCGCTTTAAATATGGCCATACGTTAATAAGTATGCACCAGATAATTATAGTTATTACAACTATTGTTTTGATGACAGCTTTACAGGTCATAGTAAAGAATACCCGTATAGGCAAAGCTATGCGAGCAGTATCACTGGACAAGGACGCAGCACAGCTGATGGGAATTAATGTGGATAGTACGATTTCATTTACTTTTGCTTTAGGCTCCGCATTAGCAGGTGCAGCCGGCGTTTTAGTTGGTATATACTATAACTCAATTAATCCACTGATGGGTACCATGCCAGGCTTGAAAGCTTTCGTAGCGGCAGTGCTTGGTGGTATTGGTATTATTCCCGGGGCAATGATGGGTGGATATCTTATCGGAATAATTGAAGTATTTGTTTCAGGATATGGCAGCTCCATGTATAGAGATGCAGTAGTGTTTGCCATACTTATCTTGATTTTAATACTAAAGCCGAGCGGGATTATGGGCAAAAATATTGGGGAGAAGGTGTAGCTATGAAAAAAATATGGAATAAAGTTACAGCTATGAGGAAGTGGGTTTTTATTCTCCTCACCTTTGCCTTAGTACAATTACTGGCTCAAGTAGGTATCATTAATGATTATCTACAGGCAACGATTGCAACTATATGTATTAATATAATACTTGCAGTCAGCTTGAATTTGATTACTGGTTTTACCGGACAATTTTCTTTGGGACATGCAGGTTTCATGTCCATCGGTGCCTATTCCTGCGCTATTGTACTCTTACGGTTGCCAACTATTGGGGGTTTTTTGCTTGGTTTGCTTTTAGGCGCTGTTTTAGCTTCGTTAATCGGCTTCTTGGTTGGATTGCCTACTTTGCGTTTACGGGGAGATTATCTTGCAATTGCTACGCTAGGTATGTCTGAGATAATAAGAGTAGTATTTATAAACATTAAAATTACTAACGGCGCTGCAGGACTAAGTGGTATTCCCAGGTTTACAAACTGGTTTTTTCTTTATTTGTTTGTAGTAAGCACCATAGTACTGATTTCAAACTTTTTGAAATCTTCTCACGGAAGGGCTTGTATTTCTATCCGTGAAGATGAAATTGCTGCTGAGGCTATGGGAATCAATACAACCAGATATAAAGTAATGTCATTTACAATGGGTGCTTTCTTTGCCGGAATAGCCGGCGGATTATATGCGGCTTACTTTTATTACATTGATCCAGGTACTTTTGACTTCTTAAAATCGATAGATGTGCTGGTTATTGTAGTTTTAGGAGGTTTGGGAAGTATTTCAGGATCTATACTTGCAGCTATTTTACTTGCATTGATTTCTGTGGTTTTGCAGGATATTTCTGAACTTCAGATGATTGTATATTCCTTAATATTGATAATCATAATGATTTTCCGTCCTCAGGGGCTAATGGGGTCTAAAGAGCTTTCTTTTAAAATGTTTAGAGATTTAGGAAAATCATTAGCCTTTAGAAAGGAAAGTGAATAAATGACAATTCTGCAAGTAGAAAAACTAACAAAATCTTTTGGAGGCCTAACTGCAGTTTCCAATTTTAATATGGGTTTGAGGAAAGGCGAATTAGTTGGATTAATAGGCCCTAACGGTGCAGGGAAAACTACAGTTTTTAATCTCTTAACCGGAATATATGCACCTACCAGCGGAAGAATTAGACTTAATATAAATGGACAGGAAAAAGAGATTCAAGGGCTTAAACCTAATGCAATTTGCAATGCTGGTATTGCAAGAACTTTTCAAAACATTCGCTTATTCAGAGAACTGACTGTTTTGGATAACGTTTGTATTGCTATGCATCAGAATATGAACTATGGTCTGTTTTCGGGATTATTCCATTTGCCCTCTTACAAGAGAGAAGAAAAACGATTGATAGAAGAAAGTTATGAACTTCTTCGAATAATGAAATTAGATCATAAAGCTTATGAATTGGCTAAAAACTTGCCTTATGGCGAACAGCGCCACTTAGAAATTGCAAGGGCATTAGCCACTCAACCAAGCTTGCTACTATTAGATGAACCTGCAGCAGGGATGAACCCAGCAGAAACAACACAATTAACTGATATCATTCATTGGATCCGCGAACAGTTTAATTTAACTATTCTGTTGATTGAGCATGATATGTCATTGGTAATGAGGATATGCAAGCGCATTTTTGTTCTGGATCATGGCTTGCTTATAGCAGAAGGTGCGCCGGAAGAAGTCCGATCAAATAAGCAGGTTATTAAAGCTTATTTAGGGGAGGAAATCAATAATGCTTGAGATTAAGGATTTAAATGTGCATTATGGTG
>JAAZHD010000304.1 GCA_012510895.1 Clostridiales bacterium | reverse complement strand
TACAAAATACAAAAGGATAATTACCTAGTCACATAAATACTGTTTCACTTTAACTGCTACCTTTCTATTCATGCCATCTACATTTGCCAATTCGTCTAGACTGGCTTTTTTTATGCATTCCACAGAACCAAAAGCCTTAATAAGTTCTTTCATTCTTTTAGGTCCTATACCAGGAATATCCTGCAGTATTGAATGCAAATTATTCTTATCCCGCAAACCGCGATGGTAACTAATAGCAAATCGATGCGCCTCATCTCGTATTCGCTGAAGTAAATGCAAGGCGTAGGAGTTTTTAGGTAAACAAATTGTTCTATTACTATACATTGAGTATAATTCATCATACTCCTCCGCTATTCCGAATATCGGAATACTGTCAACCCCGAATTTTTTCATAGAAGCAAATGCCGCTCTCAGTTGACCTTTGCCACCATCTATTATTACCAAGTCAGGAAAGCAAGAAAATTTACCCAATGTATATTCTTTTCCCTCTCTCTCTAATTCTTCTCTCTCTCTTATTCCTCTATCAAAACGTCTTCCCACTACTTCGGCTATACTAGCGAAATCATTAGATCCTTCTACAAATTTAATTTTAAACCTCCTGTATTCCCTTTTAGAAGGTTTTCCGTTTTCAAAAACAACCATTGAACCAACAGATTGGACACCCTGAGTATTTGAAATATCAAAACATTCTATCCGTACAGGTTTTGCCGGCAAATTCAAATACTTCTGCAACTCTGACAAGGCTCCATGAGTTCGAGCAAACTCTCGCTCAGCCCTCCTTTTATAGTTTTGAAATGCCTCATTTGCATTTCTTAGAGCCAACTGTAACAATTTGCGTTTTTCACCTCTCTTCGGTATATGAATGCTTACTTTGCTTCCTTTTTTTCCCGTCAACCATTTTTCGATTATTACTTTGTCATCAATATCTGCTTGTAATAGAATCTCCTTTGGAATATAAGCAGAACCTGAATAGAACTGTTTGACGTAGAATCCAAGAATATCATTTAGTGTTACATCTGTTGTATCCTCCAATATAGTTTGTTCTGATGATATTAGCTTGCCGCTTCGAATGAAAAAAATTTGAATAGCTGCTTGATTTTCTTCCTGATAACAAGCAAATATATCCTGGTCAATCATAGAAGTCGATATGATCTTTTGAGTTTCCAATATCTTTTCTATTGCCTGAATCTTATCTCTCAAAACAGCTGCCTTTTCAAACTCCAGATTCTGCGAAGCCTCAAGCATATCTTGCCGTAAATCTTTTAATACATCTTCCTGCTTTCCTTCAAGAAACCGCAAGACATCCTTTATCATTTTATGATATTTATCTTTTTCGACATTGCCCAGACACGGTCCCCAACATTGTCCAATATAGTAATTGATGCAAGGTCTTCCTGTTTTTTTTCCTTCCTTAAGATTGCGATTGCAAGTACAAATAGGAAAGATTTTTTTTATCACATCTATGGTTTCTCGAACTGCACGAGCACTGGTATAAGGCCCGAAGTATCTATGATTATCTTTTTCTATTTTACGTGTAAGCTGAATACGTGGATATGCCTCTCCTGTTGTAACTCGAATAAAGGGATAATGCTTATCGTCTTTCATAGTAATATTATACTTCGGACGATGTTTCTTAATAAGGTTTGACTCTAAGATCAAGGCCTCTACTTCTGTATCCGTAAGTATATATTCAAAACTAGCAATTTTAGATACCATTGCGCTAACTTTTCTATCCTGATAATTTGCTCGAAAATACTGTTTCACTCTATTTTTTAGCGAAACAGCTTTTCCGATATATATTACATTTCCACTCTCATCTTTCATTATATAAACTCCAGGCTTATCCGGCAAATTATCAAGTTTCACCTTAATCTCATCATTAACGGTCAATAAATCACCTCTATCTATTGTTAATACTTTCGCTTAATTTTATAACAGTTTATGTTTACTATCAATAGCCCATGCCAAATGCCTTTTGTACAATTTTTCCAGCTAATGGTGCTGCATTACTGCCCCCGGTACCTGTGTTCTCCAGCACTACCGTTACAACCAACGTTGGTTTTTCAGCAGGAGCAAACCCTATGAACCATGCGTGCGGCTTTTTATTCTCCCCTACCTCGGCTGTTCCAGTTTTTCCGGCTATTTGTACGTCTGTAATGTCAGCCTTTTTCCCAGTTCCTTTTTTTACTGCATCTATCATTATATTTGTTAATTTATTGGCTGTTTGAGCAGAAATAGGCTGTTTAAATACTGAGCTTTCATGAAAGCGAATTCTACCGGAACGTGTCTCAATACCATGAATTAATTTTGGTTCCATCATTACACCATTATTAGCTACAGCAGATGCTATCATTGCCATATGGAGGGGACTTACCAATACATTTCCTTGTCCCACACCTGACCATGCAAGCTCTTCATCATCAGTCCAGCGTTCAATAGGAAGTTGACTGCTCGTTGTCCTAATATCCGAAAAGAGAAAATCCTTATTAAATCCAAAATTTTCACCTGTTTTTTTTAGCTTCTTCCAACCCATTTCGCAAGACACTTGAGCAAAAAAAGCATTGCAAGAATACACCATGGCTTGTGATAAATCGACCTTTCCATGAGCTTCGCCACCATAACAGGTGACTTTGACACCGTTAATTACTGTTTCTCCATTACATTCTACTATGTAATTATCTATATCTTCCATAAACTCCAGAGCAGCAGCGGCTGTAACCAACTTCATGGTAGATCCGGGTGGATACCTGCCATAAGATGCCTTATTAAGCAAGCTTTCATCAGCCGGCTTTTCACCCTCCTTGGCCGGATCAAATGAAGGTTTGCTTACCATAGCAAGAATTTCACCAGTTTCAGGATTCATCACCACTACACTTCCTTTTTTAGTTCCCATTGCCTCACTAATAAATTTTTGCAATTCAACATCGATTGTTAAAATTACATTATTTCCTACCTCTTGATCCATAAATGCTTTTTGGTAAATTCGCTCAATAAGATTATTGTCGTAACCAAGCAGGTAACGTATATAAAACGCTTCCGCACCAATGCCATATCTTTTAGTACCTACTATGTGTGCTGCAAATTTGCTATATGAATGATAATCACGATAATAGGTAGTTATGCCATTCCTTCCGGTGACTGATTTAGTTTCTACCAATATCCTGTGGTTGCGATCCATTATTCTTCCGGGAATGATATCAGGATCAATCATATCTATACGTATTCGAGTATTATTAGGATCAGAAAACCATCTATCACTATAGAGGAATAAATTATAATAAAAATAACCCATCTGTAATAATAATATTATTATTAGAACTAAGCATGCACTTTTTATATTCCGTTTTAAGTGGTTCACTTCTCCACCTGCCTTTCAATTAAGGCTTACGCTTCTCATCATTAGGTTCATACTTCTTCATCGACATTATAATTATCTTTATTTTCATCTTCATTATAATATAATTCTGATTCTTCATATTCATCATCGATGCCCATCTTTTTGGCGAATCGTTGATTTTTAATAGATACGCTTTGTATGAGGGCAAGCGTACTAAGGCTAACCACCATGGAACTTCCGCCATAACTTATAAAAGGCAATGTAATACCTGTTAATGGAATCATTTTAATTACACCACCAATAATAATAAATGACTGTATACCTATAGAAATTGCACTTCCACTGGCTAACAGCATATCTGCCGGTTCATTTGCTTCGTAAGCCTTATTCATGCTGCGAAGAACAATCAGTACATAAAATCCTATAATCATTCCTCCTACTATAATTCCAAATTCTTCACAGATAGCTGCAAAAATGAAGTCGGTACGAGAGGCCGGTATTACATATGGGGTCCCTAATCCCAGACCCAGTCCCAATAAACCGCCACTGCCCATTGCTATAAGTGCCTGAGCAACCTGCCACCCTTTCCCCCCAATGTCTGCCCATGGGTTCTTCCAAGCTTCCACTCTGACTTGCACATGAGGGAAAATTCTATAACTGAAAACAGCCGCCAAAACACCTGCACCAGCAGTAAAAATAGTAATAAGCCAATCACTGGTACTGATTTGGTACATAAATAAAAACACTAGAAAATACAGAAGTGCACCGCCTAAGTCTTTTTGTGCAACTACACCAAGGATTGAAGTCATAACAAACAAAAAGGCCGGGATCCTTTCCCGAAATGTCTTTTTTTCGTCTAAATAATAAGACATTACAATTATAAAAATCAGCTTAACAAATTCTGCTGGTTGAATGGTTATGGGACCAATTCCCAATAAACTAGTTGCACCTCCGGATTCTTGGCCAAACAAAGCAACAATAAAAAGTGTCAATGGACCAAGTATCATTAATGGAAAAACGAATCTGCCAGGATGGCGTAATTTGGGCAAAACTAACATTATTATAAAAAGAAAAACATTGCCAATTACAAACCATTCAATCTGGCGAATAGCCAACTCCGGCGTCAACCTCTGCAGCATGACAAATCCCAGAATGGCAAGAGTGTCAACAATTAAAACTATTACTTCGTCCATACCATGAAACAGATAATAAAACACATAAAACTGAAAGAGAATAACTGCCGAAACAAGAACACCCAAAATTGCAGTATCAAAATCAAAACCTTGCGAACTTTGTGTGGCTAGTAACCCAAATGCGGTTAAGGAGAACAAAACAAGGAGAAAAGGAATATTTCCGGATGACCGCATGACTTTTCTATTTGTAAAAACGTCACGAATAGTCCTTATAGTACACTGGACAAAAATTATCATAATCAGCAAAACAAACCAATATCGGAAAGTCAATGCTAATATTTCATATTGTTTTCTGTCCACTGAAATACCTCGCTTGCTTATTAGACTATTTTCATTACAAATAATACACAAGTGTTTGGAATAGATTATATCATAATGAAGTTATTACCTTCAATCAAATATATATTAGGGCTTTACAAACTTAGAATAAACATCTTGAATTGGTACTATAATATTTATATATGAGATTCTAAGGAAGATAAAATATGATTAATCAACTAAAGTTTCTGCCAATTATTTTGGAGGGAGTGGCTGAAAAACAGCAGCTTTATGCTGCTGACATACTTATTCAAATATATAATTCTGACTTGGCTTTATCGGTAAAAGATATATTGTCCTTTTTTCGTTATAGGCAACCTTTACTGGTTTGGGAAACCATTATGACATTACTGGATCTTGGTTATATAAAAGATGCTGATTGTGGTCTGAAAAAGCATTGCTCCATATCGGATTTGGGTGTTACAAAAGTACAAATGATATTTACATGCTTACAAACAAGCTGGAATTATAAAGATAGAAATACTCATCTTTATAGAAAAAAGTAAGTTTTAAAAACCATACAAAGTGTTAAGCAAATAATATAAACGACTAAATCATTAATTTAAAAACCCGCAGACCAATACGGCAAGCGGGTTTTGGTGTACCCGAGAGGATTCGAACCTCCGTCCTCTGGAGTCGGAGTCCAACGCTCTATCCAACTGAGCTACGGGTACACATTATAAATTTTCAATACAAATTATAACATAGGTTGAAAACACAAACAAGAGCATTAGTTAATGAGTTTATCCTCATTTATGTGTTTTCCAATACTAATTTGTTTAAACTATGCCTTATTTCCTGATATAACACGGATTCTGTTTGCAACCAATTCAGATAGTGATATAATTATACTGATATGGAATTGGAAGGATGGTATGTACAGTGGTTCTTCGCGTAGTTCTGGTTGATAATAACTACAATGATAGACGTGATATTGACAATAAAATAAAATGGGTAGAATATGACATTGAGCTTGTAGGAGAAGCGACAAATGGTGAAGAAGCACTGGCTCTTCTGCCTCATGTAGCACCTCATGTAGTTTTAACAGAAATACGCATGCCAAATATGGATGGAATAACTTTTATTGATAATGCCAAAAAAAGATGGCCCAATATAAAATATGTGATTGTCAGTTACTATGATAATTTTAATTATCTCCGACAAGCAATGAAGGTAGGAGCTTATGACTATATTTTAAAACCTGTCAAAACATCAGAGATCAATAATGTTTTAATTAGGGCAAAAACTGAGATTGAATCAGGTCGAACATTGTAGGTTGTGTCTTTATCCCTCCCCTATATCCATCTGTGGATTCTCATCACTATCATTATCAGGCCAAATATTGATTTCCACATTATCTCTTGAAACTCGAATGATATCCACCTTATCTGGAATTCTGAACATAATTGGCAATTCATATATACCAGGCTCAAAATCAGATGTATCTACATTAACCTTAGATAAATCCACATAGGGCTCAAGGCTCTGATTCGTCAAAGGCGTAATAATTGTATAAGGGCCTTTTAATACAATATTTATAGGTAAGTCCAGACTTCCCATTGCGGCCTGAAAGCCTTCAGGTATATTTTCAAGAGCTATCTCATTAATTGTAAACTCCTTTTCAATAATGGACTCTTTGATATAAACTACTACATTCACCTTAGAAGGTTGACCCGGTCCCAGATAAATGCCGTTTTCCTGCTCTAACTCCACAGTTGCATGAACATCTTTTGTTTCATCTTGTATGTTAACCACTTGCGTTTGAATAGTTGTGAGCCTGTCAATAATGCTTGTATATCCATTAACCGTTACCTGAGTCGGATCTACCACTATATTCTCCACATAAAAGCCAGGAGCAGGCTGACCGATTATGTTTGCTTTTACATCAAGTGTCTTAATAGGATATATAGGTATTGTAACCATAACAGTATCTTGTCTGAGATGCAAATATTCAGACTCAACAACTTCTCCTTCTGCATCCACTAATTTTATGGTGTGTGCCTCTGCTATAGTACTTTCGTCCTTGTCAAGATTTACATTTACTAATCCCTTAACAACCCTGTCTACCAAAGATTTTGCGCCATAAATAGATACTGTACGAGGCTCAGCAGTTGCCTCATGAACATAAAAGCCATCTGCTCCGCTGCCATTTACTTGGATCTCCACAGGAATAATTTTAGTTGTAATCTCATTTATTGTTAATGATATTTCAGGTATTCTTTCTAATTTAACTTCCCTGGGTACCAAACCTTCTATATTCAACTCCACCTGGTGAGTCCCTACCCAGTCGATGTCAGCTAAATCCAAGACTGCTCGTAAATTGCTTGTATTTAATTTGCGGATATCATTCGCCAAACCCTTTACTCGGATTGTAACACTTGATACCGGGGTTTCAGTCAATGTCAGATTTCTTTGCGTTAATTTTTCCATATTAATTATTTCAATAGGAACATCTGTTATAGATTTGGTTATTTCTGGGTTTAGTTCACTGACAGCATAAAACCAAAGGATAATTGCTACAATGATGGATATTAGTTTTAATGAAAGGTTATTACTAAAAAATCTATTAAACATTTTTCTTATAAACTTAATCATTCCTCGACCTCCACTTTTTAGGAATTAAGGAACGAGTTTCCTTTTCTCTAACATAGACTTTTTTTAAAATCTCTCTTAATGATTTTGCATCTAAATAACGAGTCAATTTGCCATTGCTTGCCATGGAGATTACCCCAGTTTCCTCTGATACAACAATTGCTAAAGCATCTGAAACCTCTGATATGCCAAGTGCTGCTCTATGTCTGGTGCCAAGTTGTTTGCTTATTCCACTATTGTCTGTTAGCGGAAGAAAGCAACCGGCCGCTGCAATTCGGTCACCTCGTATAATCACCGCTCCATCATGAAGTGGAGAATTAACAACAAATATATTCTCCAAAAGGGCGGCAGTCAGCTCACCATCTATTCTTACTCCGGTTTCAATAACATCATTTACCCCGGTCTTTCCTTCTATAACAATAATAAGACCTACTTTGTTTTTTGCCATATTCTGCACTGCACGTACTATTTCATTTATGATATATGTTGGATCTTTCTCATCATTAAGAAAAAACCTATCTAATAACTGTCCCCGGCCTATTTGCTCCAATGCCCTTCTGAGCTCTGGCTGAAATACTACCAGTAAAGCAATTACTCCTACAGTAGCAGTATTTTTAAGTATCCAGTAAATTGTATTGAACCGTAGTAATTCACTTAGTTTTGTAACAAAAAGTATGATAGCAAGTCCCTTTAATACCTGTTCCGCTCGTGTCTCTCTTATGAGGAGAAGAAGCTTGTACAAAACAAAGGCTACTATAACAATATCAATAATATGCTGTATTACCCATGGGAATTGGATGTATGGTTCAATATAGGATGAAATTCTGTAAAACCAATCCCTCATGTCGTATCGCTCCTCTTTGGCATAGTAGACAAATAATTCACAAAATATAAGCTTAAAGTTTCTATTGATTTTGGTTTAAACAATTATAACACATTCAAGCCATGTTCAGCCACAATTTCTCTTATATCAATTTAAAAAGGCTGACGGAAGGCCATCCTCCCATCTCGGTTCATTCTCATTAGTCAAAAAGCTAAGTATGCCATTAAAAATAGACCATGCTATTTTGTCCTGATACTCTTCTGTTTTTAGTAGATCTTCTTCTTTCAGGTTGGACAAAAAACCGCACTCTACTAAAACGGTAGGAGCTTTACTTGCCTTTAAAATTAGTAGATTATCTACTCCTTTAATCTGTCGGGTGTTGCCTTCTATCAGATTCTCCAAGATCTGAGTCTGGATACATTCTGCTAACTTTTTACCCTTCTCACTTCCGGACAAATAAAAAGTCTGACCACCAAAATACTGTGTTTGAGAAAATTTGTTCATATGTATACTAATAACAAGATCCGGATTGTTTGCACGAATTATTTCTACCCTCTTGCGCATATCCTCAGATTTACGTGAAGCTAACGCTTCATTGGTCGTTCTCGTCAGTATTACATTGGCATTATGATTTGTTAAGTATTGTTTCAACTTTTTAGCTACTTTTAAATTAAGCTCATCTTCTCGAGTTCCCGAAGGACTTACTGCACCCGAATCAAAACCACCATGTCCCGGATCAATCACTATGACCTTTTGGGATACCGGTGAAGAAAATGCACACACATTCTCACTAACCTTATTATAATCAACAGTAAATAAAAGCAGCAACATACCCACAGAAACCCAAAGTAGAAGCAACTTAGCTTTAGAAAAATACAATAATTTCATTGATCTCTCCTCCATCATATGAAATAATTCTTATACCTTCAGTATTAGAAAATATGAATGGAGGAATCAGTTTAGTACATACCCTATTGTTATAAAAAGGACCAGGTATTAAGACCCGCCTCCCATAATAGCAAGAACTCTATGCTCCATTCCGTCAGCAACTAATTGGATATAATCATCATGCAGCTTTATTTCATCCAAGAACAATTGGGAGATTCACTTTTGAACTCCATCAGGATTTTTCACCTCTATATGATACAGAGTATCGCCATATCGATAATATATAGTAAAACCACGCCAATCCTCAGGAATACAAGGATTAATTATAAGCTTATCTGCATGCTTGTTAAATCCGAGAATTTCACATATGCCAACCCTGTACATCCAGCCAGAGGAGCCGGTATACCATGTCCAGCCGCCCCGGCCTGTATGAGGTGATATCGCATATACATCAGCTGCCATAACATACGGCTCAACTTTATATATGCTGGTATCCACACTTGATCTTGTATGATTAACCGGATTTATCATCTTATACAACTCCCATGCCTGATTTCCATTCCCCATTAATGCATTTGCCATTATTGTCCAGACAGCAGCATGGGTATACTGTCCTCCGTTTTCTCTTACTCCCGGAACATAACCTTTAATATATCCCGGATCCAATGAAGAACTGTCAAAAGGCGGTGAAAGAAGCTTGATTAATCCTGCATTTTTATCTACCAGATGATTGTGAACCGCTTTCATAGCAGCTTTAACTCTCTCCTTCTTTCCTCCTCCTGAAATTACAGCCCAGGATTGAGATATTGAGTCAATTCTGCATTCATCATTGGCTTCTGCACCCAGAGGTGTACCATCATCAAAATACGCCCGTCGATACCAACCTCCATCCCAACCATATTCTTCAATTGAAGTAAGGAGGTTTTGTGCTGTTCTTTCGTACCTAACAGCCCGCTCGACATCTTCCTTAAAATTACACAAGTTAATAAAAGAGTTAAGGATAGTATATAAAAACCAACCCAACCATACACTTTCACCTTTCCCTTTTATACCTACCCTACACATTCCATCGTTCCAATCCCCTCCGCCCATTAATGGCAAACCATGACTTCCAAAATTCAACGCCTTTTCAATTGCCCGAATACAATGATCGTAGATACTGGTCTTTTCATCAGAAACTCGTGGTGTAGAATAGCGATCATATTCTTCTGGTTTCAAAGGCTCATCTTCTATAAAACCAACTAATTCATCCAATATGCTCCAATCTCCTGTTCGCTCTATATACTCACATGTTACAAAAGGAAGAAACAATAAATCGTCTGTTATTCTGGTGCGGACACCATGGTATGGCGGATGCCACCAATGCTGTACATCACCTTCTAAAAACTGATGTGCTGCAGCCATAAGTATCTGCTCTCTGGTTCTGGCAGGCTCGCAATAAACCAAAGCCATAACATCCTGGAGTTGATCTCTGAATCCATACGCACCGCCTGCCTGGTAAAATCCGGTACGTGCCATTACTCTGCATGCATAAGTCTGATAAAGCAGCCATCTGTTTAGCATCACATCCATAGAAGTATCAGGTGTATTCACTTGTATAACACTCAGCTTATTATCCCAAAATTTCTTAATGTCATTCAAAGCCTCTTCTGCAT
>JAAZHD010000303.1 GCA_012510895.1 Clostridiales bacterium | reverse complement strand
CCTGCGGTACTTCGACACCCTGAAACTTGGCATAGTTCACTTTTACTCCATCATCTAAGTCTATCTTTATCCTTTGGTTCGCAACATGGGCAATTACCTGATCATATTGTAAGCATTCTTCCATCTGCTTCAATATGTGTTCTTTCTTCTTTCTCGCATTGGTTATTTCCCTTTGAGAAGCATTGGATTCAATGATTATATCCAGTCTCTTAATCTCCGCTTCATAAGCTCTTTGTAATCTGTGCAGGTAATCGGTTCTTACCCTTGCCACGGTATACTCATCATAGCGGTGCATATATACGAGAGCTTTAAATCCATCCAGCTTGCCCGAATCAAAAAGCCAATAGATAGGTCTTTTCTTGTACATCTTTACATGGTCCCTGTAGAAGTCTTTCAGAAAATATCTTCTTATTGCCTGTCTTGCTGTTTCGAATACCTTTCTTCCTATAGCATCAGCAATGTAATCCAGATTTTTTTCCAAAGTCTCCTCACCAAACGTAACTTTCAAAAACTCAACAAACCTGCTGACAATATCATCCTCAAAGTATTCATCGTCGGTAATGGGCAATACATTATCTACATCAGGTACAAAGGTAGCATCTACCCATGTATCTTCAACCACCTTGCCTTCGTCATCCTTTACTATCTTTCTTACCTTCCACTGCCCGTTTTCACGCTTCCACTTATCCTCAAAATTTCCACCAGCATAAATAAGGCCTTCTGCATTAATGGAATATCTTCCAAACATGCAACCAACTGCATAGGAGATAAATGACTTTATATCCCTTACCCTGTCGGCTTTTCTTATGGTTACATCCTTGTCATCCACTTCGGGAGTGAGTTCATCCTGCAGGCCGTATATTTCGATAAATATGCGGTTTAGTTCTTCTTCGTTGGCTTTGAGTTGGTTAAACTGCTTTTCTGCAAAGGATGACCAGTTGTTGAAGGCTTGTTCTATACTGGTACTACTCCCCTTATGGGTAAGCAACGGGTGTTTTTGGAAATCCCATGAGGGTTCGAACGAGTTCCAATCTCTGCTCGAAAGCAATACACTTGTCTTGGCCATATTATCAATTTGTAATGTCGGTCTTATAATAACTGGTATCCTTTCTAATATACCAACCTCAAAATTCATTGTTTCACTCAAGCATTTCACTAATTCTTTTGGTATTTTTGAATTCAAGAATGCCAATAAATAATATAATGATAATTGTGAATCAAATACACCATAACCTGCACCGCCATAAATAATGCTATCCGGCACATAACGTACACTCAATTCTTTACTTGTTAATGCTGACCAAGTTAATCCACTTTTAAAATAATAACTCATATTTTGTAATCTTGAGCGAAGTTTGTTGTTATCATCAAAAAAATTTCTTATTTCAATACCATCATACTGCCAGTTTACAACATCTTCGAAATTACCGTACCACTTTCTGAATTCACCACCGTTAACATATGGGTACCATTTTTGATTCGATTTCATACTTTCACTTCTGCTTTTACAATTAAATGCTATATTATTAATATTTACTTCAAACCATTTCCTCAAGAACCTATTATTATCACCAGTTTTCAATCCCTGGCCTATTTTAGCCAATTCACCGAGTACCTTATTTTTTTCGAAAATATTTATTACTTTATCGCTTGCCCAGTAAGCAATCGGACTACCCGGAATGGTTTTAAAATTATCTGATAAAGCAATAAAATATAGTTTATTATCATTATCTTTTGCTGAAAGCATTACATTTTCTTTTTTCTTTGCATCTTTTATGTCAACAAGCCTTATGAAAACTGACTTGTAATTTTTTATGTATAACTCTCTCAAAATACAAGCAGTTGACTGTACTACTTCACCACCTATTTCTTCAAACGCTCTTGGACCAAGATGAAGCATATTAATAATAGTTTTGGTTGTAATAATTTTTTCTCTTAACTTTTCAAAACTGGATAAAAACATCCATGAATGCTGGTTAATCATTGCCATCATGCCATTTCGCTTAACATACGGCACTTCCATAAAAGCGGCAAAAAGGTTGCTTTTACTATCAGGATATTTTTTCTTCAAAAATTCCGATAGTTTAATATTCATCCCACCATTACCCATATACGGCGGATTAGTACATACCACATCATACTTCTGGCTCATTATCCTTGCCTGCTTTACCAATGCTGGTATCTTCTCAAGTATTATATTCCTATGTTGAAACTCAAATAAATTCTGAGTACCCCCATTCCTTATCTCTTCTAATCTTCTCTCAATAGCATCGAAATCAATAGGCTTTACTTCAAGGATAGAGCCATACTCCTTGGCATCATGGAAAATATTTATAAGATATTCTACATCCT
>JAAZHD010000302.1 GCA_012510895.1 Clostridiales bacterium | reverse complement strand
GAACATACCGTTCCGCTGAAATTGGACCGGTTAACATCCATGTCGGTATTATGAGTGATAATAATATTTTTGCGAAAGAATATAAGCTTAATAATAAAAAGCACAAGGATGCGCCACAGCGGACTTTTGTTCGTTTCAAAAAGCTCACGGGCTTTTTTATAACTCCAACCGTCTTTTAAGTATAAAAAAGACAGAGAATTATCAAATACATATATCCCCGGCCGCAGGAACATGTTTATCTTCATTAAAAGGTCTATTTGAGCCCTTTAATTTTCTATAAAAGACATAAGCACTCTAAACATCTGCATTCTCCTTAAAGCAATGCCTCATATTTGCTTTCAAAATTGCCGACAGTATTCCGAAAAAGAACCAAAACATGCGGGCGTTATTTAAGGATATTCCCAGAGAACCAATCAGAAAAACAATCAGGATATCAGCCAATAACCTTGCATTCCCTTTGGAAGACCTTAAAAAAATGCCCCTGCCTGTAATATAAAAAATATATACATACAATAAAGTGGCGAAAAGCATGCCCCATTCAGCGTATAACTGAAGGTAAGTATTATGTGCTATCATATCTGTCTTAAAAAATGCTTCTGCCAATCCTGAATAGGTGCCCAGGCCAATGCCGGTTATAGGCGAAAGCTTTATAAGCCCGACAGCAACGATCCAGGTTATATCCCTGCCGGATCCCATTCCTGAAACTGCGCCGCGAAAATCCGTGAAAATTATTGTTAACCTGTTAAATGCCGGCAGTCTGTCAGACAGATAATAAAATATCTGTGACGGAATGGACAACATGCCAAATGCTGCAATAATTACAGAAAATAAAATCACCCTGATTAGAAAACCTGTTCTCATTCTGCTTTTTAAAAATGTTTCTGCCAGTCTAAGCAGCATATACGCCATAATTGTAATGAGACCGGTTTTCGATCCTGAAGCCAGGACGGCTAAAACAATGAAAATGCATATGCCTAATCGTAAAAGTCCCTTAACATCCTCGCTTCTGGAAAAGTACACCAGTGCCGAGGCCTGAATAAGTGAAAAGTAATTAGGATCGTTCATTAGTCCGGTCAGCCTGACCCCTTCATACATAAGAATTGACGATAAGGGCTGAAGGTTTGTAACAGCGGCCCAAGCGCCCAATATACCGATAAAAAGAGCTGCATAGGAATAGGATTTTATTATCATCCCGTCACAATTTAATAAACCTGTATTATAACCCAATACATAATAGCAAAAGCATACCAGCAGCTTAATATAATTGATCATAACCGATGAAGGCTGAGGGAAAAACGCGAAAGCAGCCGGAACATAGAAAAAAGATACAAGCAGGGCATGATTTGTCAGTGCCATAAAATATAGGAGGGAGACTTTGGATATTATAAGCTTTTTAGTAAGGACCAGTATTATAATGCCTAAAAGACAGAAAAAATCGGCAGCAGAGAGGTTTACACCGAACATAATGCCTGACCGGTTTAAAAATAATGCCGTTAAGCCTAATATAAAGCCGATAGATCTTGTATTTACATTATCCGGAATCTGCCGGACCATACTTTCCATCATTTATGCACCATCCTTTGTTTTGAGTCCTCTTGTATACCTCTTTCATGGTGCTGTTTAAGAGCAGCCCTCTATCGATTTTCTCTCTTACATAAGCGAATATATCCTCCAGCCCATCAAGAAGGCGTTCAGTGTCATAGGACAGAGTGCAGGGATGAAACCACATATGAAATGCTTCTCCTCTCTTTATGGCCTTGTCAATTCCTTTCTTGGCTTTTCTGACCCTTGACCAAACCTCCCTTTCATCCTTGGCTGATTCTCTGATTCTTCTGAAGGCAAACGGTGAACGTTTGAAAGATGCACTTGTCCGAATTGATTTTTGATTCAATATATGATGAAAGGGATTATTTTAGTCCAAAAAAAATAAAAATAAAAAAACCTTAACCAAATAAATGGTTAAGGCTTCCATATGGCTCCCCAGACTGGACTCGAACCAGTAACCCCTCGGTTAACAGCCGAGTGCTCTGCCATTGAGCTACTGAGGAATATTATTCCGGCAGCGACCTACTCTCCCGGGCGGTCTCCCGCCAAGTACCATCAGCGCTGAAAGGCTTAACTTCTGTGTTCGGAATGGGAACAGGTGTGTCCCTTTCGCTATTGCCGCCGGATATTATCCCG
>JAAZHD010000036.1 GCA_012510895.1 Clostridiales bacterium | reverse complement strand
TGGAAGTTCTCCCGGGAGCAGCAGGCTGAAGGGCTGAGGCCGGCCTTGTAGGCTGTGACGGCATCCTGCCCCGTTAAAGGAAGGAAGATATGACATCTTTCTATCGTTTAAAGAATGATAGGAAAAGATAAGTATCTTAATGAGGCGGGCTTATTAATTTAGGCCAATTTAGGTGGTAACGCGGGAAATACTTCTCGTCCTATAACAGGATGAGAAGTTTTTATTTTGGATATAATTTGCACAAAACAAAAAGACTTATTTAATATAATAGACGAGGAGGGTATCGGCATGATTATTGTTATGAGGGCCAATGCAACTAAAAAAGAAATTCAGGATGTTGAAGAAAGGTTATACAGCTTAGGCTTTAAAACCCATCCTATTTATGGAGAAGTAAAGACAGTTATCGGGGCCATAGGCGACAAAAGCAGCATAGATGCCTCCAGCATATCCCATATGCCGGGTGTGGAGGCTATTGTTCCTATTATGAAGCCTTATAAGCTGGTGGGAAGAGAACTGCATAAAGAGCCGTCAGTTGTAGATGTGGGCGGCGGTGTCAAATTCGGGGGCAAGGAACTGGTCGTTATAGCAGGCCCTTGTGCCATTGAAGGAGAAGAACAAATTTATAAAGTAGCTGAAGCGGTTAAGGCAAGCGGAGCAAAAATATTGCGGGGAGGAGCCTTTAAGCCTCGCACATCCCCTTACTCATTCCAGGGTCTTCAGGAGGAAGGCTTAAAACTGCTGTACCAGGTAAAAAAGGAGCTGGATTTACTTGTCATAACTGAAGTGGTAGATACCCGGGATGTGGAGCTGGTAAGCCGGTATTCAGACATTTTGCAGATTGGTGCAAGAAATATGCAGAATTATCGTCTTCTCAGCGAATGCGGAAAAACTAAGAAGCCGGTATTGCTTAAGAGGGGTTTATCCTCTACCATTGAGGAATGGCTGATGGCAGCTGAATATATCATGTCGGAAGGCGATTCCAAGGTGGTTTTGTGTGAAAGGGGCATCCGCACCTTTGAAACCGCAACACGCAACACCATGGACATTAATGCTGTAGCTGTGGTAAAAGAATTATCTCACCTTCCCATCATAGCTGATCCCAGCCATGGAACCGGCAACTGGAGATATGTCAGTGCTGCAGCCCGTGCCTTTGTTGCTGCCGGTGCAGACGGACTAATCATTGAGGTCCACCATGATCCGCAAAATGCAGCCAGCGACGGTCCTCAATCGCTGAAACCTGAAGTGTTCGATGAATTAATGCAGGGATTAAGGCCTATTGCCCAGGCTGTCGGCCGGACCCTATAACCATCTTTAACAATAATCTTGTAATTCTTAGTAATATCCTATACGATAATTATAATATTGTTCATATGCGGCTGAATGGGTGAGTATAGGAAGTGAGAGTCAGTGGCTGAGGTTATCGGCATCATTGAAGACATCGTTTTCCGAAATGAGGAGAACGGTTTTTCAGTAGTGGGAATAAGGGAAGAGAGAACCAATGAAATGGTTACCGTCGTTGGCAATTTCCCTTTTGTCAATCAAGGTGAAAGAGTGCGGGTGGAAGGCGAGTGGACCGTTCACCCTGATTATGGTCAGCAGATAAAGATGGTTACCTATGAATCCGTTGCCCCTTCAACCCTTGCCGGAATGGAGAGCTATCTTTCATCCGGTCTGATTAAGGGTGTGGGTCCTTCTACAGCCAGGAAGCTGATAAGCCGCTTTGGTCTGGATGTTTTAGACATTATCCAGTTCAATCCCCAGAGACTGACGGAGGTGGAGGGGATTGGCCAGACCCGAGCGGAGATGATAGCTTCCTCCTTTTCTGAGCAGAAGGAAATTCGGGAAGTAATGATATTTCTTCAGTCCTATGGAATCACAACGGCATATGCACTTAAAATATACAAGGCATATGGCGGCAATACCATAAATATTATTAGGGAAAACCCTTATAGGCTGGCGGAAGATATAACGGGGATAGGATTTAAGAAAGCGGACCAGATTGCCAGGAGCCTGGGAGTTGACCCAAACTCTCCTTATCGGGCAATGGCAGGTATCAGGTATATACTTTCCCAGGCATCTGCAGACGGACACACCTATATGCCCAGGGAAGAACTGCTGGAAATGGTAAGAAAACTTCTTAATGTGGACTATACAGTACTTGAGAACGGGCTGACCAATCTGGCTTTAAATCAGAAAATTATTATGGAAAATGCAGAAGATTACATTCAGGTCTATCTGTACGGCCTATATAAAGCAGAAGCGGGCACTGCAAGACTGTTAAGAGATTTGGCCGGAAACAGTTTGCTTAAAGAATTTAAGAATGTAGAGAAAAGAATCAGTAAGTTTGAAAAAAAGAATCAGATACGCTTGGCGGACCGGCAGCGGGAAGCCGTACTTCAAGCTATGAAGCATGGCGTGGTTGTCATTACCGGAGGGCCCGGAACTGGTAAAACCACCACCATTAACTGTATTATTGATTTATTGGAAGAAGAAGGTCTTGAAGTTGAACTGGCCGCTCCTACCGGGCGGGCAGCCAAACGGATGACGGAAGCATCCGGTCATGAAGCAAAAACCATACACAGGCTTCTTGAGTTTGGATACGGCGAAGATGATGAAGGTGCTTTTCAGCGGGATGAGGAAAATCCCATTAAGGCCGATGCTGTAATTATTGATGAAATGTCCATGGTGGACATTACCCTGGCATACCATCTGTTAAAAGCAGTTGTGCAGGGTACGCGTCTGGTATTGGTAGGCGATGTGGACCAGCTGCCCTCAATAGGGCCGGGAAATGTGCTCAGGGATATCATCCAAAGCGGCGTAGTACCGGTAATAAAATTGACAGAAATTTTTCGGCAGGCTCAGGAAAGCATGATTATAGTAAATGCCCACCGCATTAATCATGGAGAATACCCTTTGCTGAATGTTAAGGATAAAGATTTCTTTTTTGATAAACGCACAGCAGCAGAGGATATACTGGAAACCCTGATTGATCTGGTTGTCCGACGGCTTCCCGGGTTTGGCGGATATCATCCCCTTCGGGATATACAAATCATTACGCCTATGAGAAAGGGAATAACAGGGGTTAACAATATTAATGCAGAGCTCCAGAAGGTGCTTAATCCACCTGCTCCTTATAAAAAAGAAAAATCCTCAGGGGGCGCAGTCTTCCGGCAGGGAGATAAGGTTATGCAGATTAAAAACAATTACAGGATAAGGTGGGCAAAGCCCGATAACGGGGGAGAACCTAGTGAAGGAGAAGGGGTTTTTAACGGGGATATAGGCTTTATTCAGGACATTGATACGGAGGAACAGACCGTAACCGTGCTTTTTGACGATGAAAAAACAGTAGTTTATGAATTTTCACAATTGGATGAGCTGGAGCTTTCCTATGCAATTACCATACATAAAAGTCAGGGCAGTGAGTTTCCGGTAGTGATTATTCCTCTGGCTTCCGGTCCTCCCATGCTGATGACCAGAAACCTGCTGTATACAGGTGTTACCCGTGCAAAAGAGCTGGTTGTGCTGGTAGGCCGGGAAAAAACGATAAAGCAGATGGTTGACAATAATCATGAAGCAAAGCGGTATTCCGGTCTGGGCAGACGCCTTAAGGAAGCTTACAGAATGGCGGGATTATAATGCAGCTTCGTTTGTTATTGGATGCAGCTCTTGATTTTATATATCCTCGCATCTACTGTGTCTGCTGCGGCGAGCGCCTGGAGAAAAGGGCAGTTCACGGTATATGCGATAACTGCTGTGAAGCCATGCCTTTCATACATGATCCCCGGTGCCATGTATGCGGCAAACCTGCCCCGGAAGAATCAGAGACCTGCCCTGAGTGCCGGTATCATAATCATGAGTATGACCGGGCCTTAGCCGTGTTTGAGTATTCGGCAACAATCAGAGAGCTGATCCATCGGTTCAAATATAATAAGGAATATACCTTAAGCCGTACCTTCGGTTATTTTATGACAGAACTTCTGATGGAATGCGGCTGGACGGCTGATATGATTATTCCGGTTCCTTTACACAAAAACCGGTTAAAGAGCAGGGGTTTCAACCAATCTGCCCTGCTGGGGGATTATCTGTCACAGCGGATAAATATTCCCTGTGAGGAAGACATTCTAATACGCAGTATTGATACTAAAACCCAAACGGGTTTTCACCGTCAGGATCGATTGAAAAACCTGAAAAATGCTTTTACAGTGATTTGTCCGGAAAAGGTGGAGGGGAGGAACATACTGCTGGTTGATGACGTCCATACCACTGGAGCTACAGTTGACAGCTGCAGCAAAGAACTGCGCAGGGCCGGCGCCGGCAATATATACGTAATCACCGCAGCCGCCGTTCTTTCTGACCTGGCCACCGGCAGGAGGCGGCAGTAATCAAGTGATTGAGTAATTAAAATGGAGTTAATTATTAATTAGGATAAATTATAAATAGATACTTTAGTAAAATTCAATGGAAAGTTAACAAAAGCCGGCATATAATAATCCTTGTAAACGGATAAATAAAAACAACAAGTGCAAATAAGATAAGGGAAGGGTGGAAGCTTAATTGAAAAGTGGAACAAAGGTTTTATTGATAATAGGTGCTATAGCTTTGATACTGATTTTTACCGGTATAAGCAACTATAACAGATTGGTCGAAATGAGCGAAAACGTTGAATCTGCATGGAGCCAGATTGATATACAACTCCAGAGAAGATCTGATTTAATACCAAATCTGGTTGCGACAGTAAAAAAATATGCGGAACATGAAGAAGAGGTATTTACCAGCGTATCAGATGCCAGAGCCAGACTGGCGGGTGCGGGTTCTGTTTCTGAGCTGGCTGAAGCGGATGCAGAACTGACCGGAGCTCTGTCTCGTTTACTGGCAATTGCGGAGTCATATCCGGAACTTAAAGCCAATGAAAACTTTATAAACCTTCAGGATGAACTGGCAGGCACTGAAAACCGCATATCAACAGCAAGAAGAGACTATAACGAAGCAGCCAGAACTTATAATACAACCAGGCGCCGATTTCCTGCAAATATCTTCGCCGGTATATTTGGTTTTGAATCGGTAGAATATTTTGAAGCCTCAGAAGGCTCCAGAGAAAATCCTGATGTAGGAAATCTGTTTGGTGATTAATAAAAGCGCTCTTTACCGGCGAGGACTGCTTGTTCTGGTGCTTTGCATCCATTTGTTTCTGTTTCCTGCTGTTGCGCTTGGCGCAGTATATCCTGATCATTCACCGGTTTTTTATGTAAACGATTTTGCCAATGTACTCAATCAATCAACGGAAGAAGTAATAGCAAATACAGCCAGGGAACTGGATGACAAAACGACAGCCCAGGTAGTGGTTGTTACCCTGGAGGGCTTAAATGACCGGCCTTTGGAGGAATATGCCACCGGTCTCTTCCGCTATTGGGGAATCGGCACTGCAGAGAAGAATAACGGGGTACTAATCCTTCTTGATACAGGAGGAAGACAATCCAGAATTGAAGTTGGATACGGCCTGGAAGGCGCCTTGCCTGACGGCAAGACCGGAAGAATTCAGGATACTTATATGGTCCCCTATTTCAGGGAAGGCAATTATAATCAGGGTATACTGGAAGGCTTTAATGCTGTAGTCAGAGAGGTATATAAAGAATACGGATATGAATATGAGGGCTTGGGCGGAGATTATGATCTTAGTCCCGATGAGCCTCAAACGGATGAATACGATGGGCCGTCCGGTTTAGGCACTATCGTCTTTGTTATAATCATTATTATTCTCATCATCCTGGATTTACGATTCACAGGCGGCAGCTTTACGCGCTTAATACTGATTGCCCTTGCCCGCGGGAACCGTAGAGGCGGCGGAGGTTACGGCGGAGGTTACGGCGGCGGCAGACGAGGCGGCGGAGGAAGCAGCGGCGGTGGAGGCAGCTCCAGGCGCTGGTAATGACAGAATGAATGGATTTAAATATTTGAAAATAGTTGAAGAAATTTCAAACAGATGTTGCAATTTAGCATTTTGCATTATATAATTTAACTTAGATGTTCTATTGTAGGTCTGTGGTTGAAAATCGATGCCAGTCGCAGGCGAAGCGATCCACGTAAGCCGGAAAAGTTCCGGTGATCATGGTGCGGCCTAGATGTAAGTCCGTCCTATATCTTTTAAAGATGATCTTCAAATAGTTTCCCATCTTCGAACATGTTCTGATTCCTTTCCCTTGACATATCTCAAGTCTTGGAGCAGATACGGGTAAGAAAATTGGTACATTAGGAAGATTGTCTGATTTAAAAGTATAGTGAGGAGCAGTAGTGGGAGGGTTAATCCCTTGAGCGAAACTTCCAGACGGCGAGTGTGGGGGAAAAGACCAGGTCAGCTAGAATAGAACGGTAATAACTTATATTAAAGCGAGGGGATTATATCCATGTTCGAAGACAAAACATTAGTATGCAAAGATTGTGGCTCGGAATTTATATTCACCGCCGGTGAACAGGAATTCTATGCAGAAAAAGGGTTTCAGAATGAACCTTCCCGATGCAAACCATGCCGCGATCAGAGAAAGGCCAACGGCGGCAGAAGAACAAACGGCGGCAGGAGAGAGATGCATGATGCAATATGTGCTGAATGCGGAGCTCATACTCAGGTGCCTTTTGAGCCAAGGAACGACAGACCAATCTATTGCAGTGACTGCTACCAGGCAAGAAGGTAATCCCCAAGCAAGGATTCCTTAAACTAACATCAGAATTTGGTCAATGCCCTGAATTATTTCAGGGCATAATTTTTATCCGGTAAGTTCGAACTAGTTTGCAAATTGCAATTTATGCTTCAATTTTGGTTCATTTTTAGTTTTAAAATTATATTTGATCCTGTCGAAGAAGTGCAAATTTTGCTGAAACAGAAAATCTGTTCCCCTCCTGAAAAACTCCTTCCCCACAAAAATTATCCTAAGATTTCAGCTTATACACAGGTTTATCCACATTATCCACAGGTTGAGTGTCCACATATCCACATTTACGAAGGTAAAACGTCATCAAATTGCAAAAAATATAGAATAATGACGTAAAATTTTCTGCTAACGCTCAAACCCATCCCGTAATATTCTGCAGAGGGCAAAATATTAATAAATATACATTGATATTTTATATTTATTCTAATATAATATATTGAGTGAGTTTTGAAACATATATTTAAGGGGGACAAATTCATTATGAAGATTAAAAAGATTTTTGCTCTACTAATGATAGCAGTTATGATATTTGCAGTTACCGGCTGTGGGGGCGGGGATAAAACGGCAGATTCTCAGATGAGCGAAACCATGAAAAAGATCAAGGACTCCGGCAAGATTGTCTGGGGAACCAATGCGGCTTTTGCGCCGTTTGAAATGCGTTCCGGCGATGAGGTAATCGGAGTTGATGCGGAAATCGCAAAGAAGATTGCAGAAAAACTCGATGTTGAGCTTGAAGTTGTTGACATGAAATTTGAGGGGCTCATTAATGCCTTGAATTCAAACCAGATAGATTTCATTGCCGCCGGTTTTACCATTAAGCCGGACAGGGCAGAACAGGTATTGTTTACGGATACTTACTTTAAGGCAGTACAGAAGATTATTGTTCAGGAAGGCAATACGGAAATAAAAAGCGCAGAGGACCTGGAAGGCAAAATAATCGGAGTCCAGACAAATACAACCGGAGACTTTACAGCCAAAGAATATACAGATAAGATTTACAGATTCAATAATGCAATGGAGGCAGCAATTGATCTTAGCAATGGCAGATTGGATGCTGTAATCGTAGATGATCTGCCTGCTCAGATGATTGTTGCCCAGAATGAAGGTTTGGTTCTGCTTGATGATAAGGCAGCAGATGATGAAGAGTATGCCCTGGCAGTCAGAAAAGAAGCCACAGATCTGAAAGATATCATTAATGAAGTTCTGGCAGAACTTAAAGCCAGCGGTGCAATTGATGAATGGGTTGAGGAATACTCCCTGCTGGACTAATTGGCTCAAGCAATGCATATCACGTATATCATGAGCCTGAATCGGGAGAGATGAGATGTCAGAAGCCGGCATAAAGAAATCATGCTGGCTTTCTGTATGTCTTTATATGATTATTGTTATTAATCCGGTATTATGTTATATTCTATGCTATATTTTCTGTAGGAGATGAGGTATGTGGAAGTTATAATGAAAATGATCTCCGAACTGTCGGATGAGATCTTTTTTAACCTGATCCGGGAGAACCGGTATCTTTATTTTGTAAACGGTTTTGGAGTATCTGTTCAATTAAC
>JAAZHD010000301.1 GCA_012510895.1 Clostridiales bacterium | reverse complement strand
GCTTAAGTAACATTTTTCAAAGGTATATAATTATTCAGGGGATCAGTCTGCCCTTTTTAGGATAATACGTGCTGAAGGTAACAAATTCTTTATTGGCATATATGAAAATAGTTGTTTTATTTCTGCATTTAAGGATACACTCCTTCGTGTCATCGAAAAAAGTGTAGTTATGAAATTCCCTCAGTTATATATTCTTTCATCTTTGTTTTGCTTTAAATGTCTTACTGTTGTTTGCAGGTCGGTTATGAACCGAGAATATGTTTATCTTTACAGTTAACCTTAACCCCAATGCTTATGTCCTTCATAAAAAACAGCCAGGATCCTTTTATAATTACTGAGAATCAGATAATTATGGCGTAGAAATACGCTGTTAGAAAAACTAAATAGGAGGAATGTAGTATGAGGAAGTACCTTGCAGCATTGTTGGCTGTCTCCGATTTGTTATCCTCTTTCGCGATGGTCATTGGTTTTGGATTGGCTGATGTTGAAGCGCTGCCTATTGTAAATGCGGATAAGTTTATCTCCGGCAGTGATGCGAAGGCATTTGCTGAGGAATTGGTACAGCATCCGATAACTGAGAAGCGATGGGGCAAGCCTACCATTTCAGTGGATGGAAATTCCTACAACACAGCAATTTATGACTATCAGGGCGGAGACGCACCGGACGTAGAGTCAGCGGATTTCTATTTTAGATGGGATGATACCTACCTGTATATTGGAATGACATCAAAAGATCCTTATTTTTTAGGTTCGGATGAAGGAACATATAAGGGGGACGGCATTCAATTCAAGATCGAGCCGCGCGTAACTTCTGTTACTGGGGATGCATTCAATGTTTCAATTAATCAGAATAAGAGCGGAGAAACAAAGTTTAGTGTGCATGCAGGGCCGGCTGAGTTAAAAGAGCGGGTATTGAACGAAACGATTCGGAATGTCATATACAAAGAGAAGGAATCGGGATCGAATGCCGGTACTGTGCATGTAATGCTGGCAATTCCGCACGAAGCTTTGGGACTGCAGAAGAGCGAGATTAAGGCAGGCGCATATTATGCATGCAGCATTCTGCGCAACAGCGGGGGTTCCAGCGGGGAAGAATATGCAGGATGGCTGTCCTGGGGCTGTGGATTTGGCGTAGGACACGCATATAACCCCGGATGTGTCGGTGACAATGTTATCGTTTTGAAAGGTGAAGGCCGGGTTAGCGGAACAGAACCTGTCAGTCTACTGAATAATATGACAACAAATAGTCAATTTGGACCGGTTGATGGCGGCTTAACCAATGGTCATAGAATTATCAGCACCAGAACTGGAAGCTATATGGTTTATCTTACTAAAGAAAAATTAGTAGCATCCAAATCAGGCGCATACACAAACTGCATGAATGAGTTTACCCTGCAGAAATTGAATGAAGAAACAGGCTCTTCTCGTGAAATTGGTTATGGTTATGTATGGAAAGGTGATGTTGATGCAGTCGCTGATGCGGAAGGCAACATCTACGTAACCGGCGGTTATACCTATGAGGATGCCCGTGGTCAGTTTGGCGGACTGAACACTGGTTTAAGTGTAGACACTAACAGGATTATTCTTGCTTGTTATGTCTATGATGCAAACGCAGGACTTCTGGTAAATCATATTGGATACAGAGAAGTGCCTGAGGGAACAACTGGTTTTGAGTATTTAACCTCTACTATAGATATTGAAAATGGTAAGATTTATGCAATTTTTTCCTTGACTGCGGAAGATGGAATAAAACTAGCATGTTATACATTTGATACGGAAATCAAAAGCTGGGATAAGGATATCACATCATATGCAGTAAGTGCAGTTCCTGATGAGATATATGCTTATTATTCTGACAGGCTGTACATAGTTTATGAAGCTGAAAATTCTATATACAATGTGACGACAGATGGTGAAGAGAAAATTGCCGAAGGACGCCTTGAAGATGTTTATGTTAAATCAGATGGCGCTGTACATGTATTGTACGCTGAAGAGGGAGCTGATACTTATACCTATTTAGTATTAAGTCCTGAAAATACATTGGTTGAAAATTCCGGTATTCCTTCTTCGTGCCAGGTCGTTATGACTGAGATGTATAACGTGATTTTTGCTTTGGCTGTAGAAAACGAAAAACCTGTTACAGCTGCGGTGTATATTGAATTTGAAAACAAATTTGAATTTGCTTACGAGATTTTATTAGATGAGGTAGTTCTTCCTTATGGTCAGTTGATGGCAGCCCGTCGTGATAACGGTTCCTTAGAGAGAAAAGACATGCTGGTAATGCTGTCTGGCAAGCTCGGTCCTGTAAAAGCATGGTACTATGCTATAGTTCCGAATGAAATTATAAAGGATTAGTCATTGTAGAGGAAAGGGGTAGATATAATGAGAAAATCAATTGCGTATATACTGGTATTTACCATGCTGCTTTCTTTTGGATGGACAAGCTTCGGTGCTGAAAATGCAAAAGCTGCTGTCGGAGTTGATGAACAGGTTGTAGCTGATTTTTCCGATGAAATTGATATAAGAGCAAAGACCGGTCTAATATCTGGCCAGGATTCCAATCATGGCAATCATCAGACCCGGGTAGTACGCACTTCTCATGGCAGTTATGTTGCATATGTTACAGATTACAGGGATGGTCAGTATTTGCAGCATCCAACTCAAGGTCTTAGCGAAATTTCTGTCATGAAGATCAATAAAGATGGAACTGTAGAACTGATTATGCAGCATGTTAAATCTTATGATTCGAGTCAGGTTTCGTTAATAGTAGATAAGGATGAAAATGTATGGGCAGGTCTGGTATATGAAAATGGATTTCGGGACCAGTTTGATGCTCATAAAAATGGTATGGTATTGGAGTTTTTCCGAATAGATGCAGAGACAGACGAGGTTAACGGATATTCTACTATCGTATCTGATATTGATATTAATGGCGATGGTATTGGTTATGGCACTTTTTATTACGATAAAGCTACGAATTCCATTGTTGCAATGGCTGCTGATGCAGTACCGTCAGATC
>JAAZHD010000300.1 GCA_012510895.1 Clostridiales bacterium | reverse complement strand
TTTTATATTCATATACATTTATATTGAGAGTATAGTACTGACATAAATAACACGAACTGATAGGTAAGATTTTTTTCATTTTTTAAGCATAAAGAAGTAAATCACCTTCTACATCACATTTTGCGTTCTGATTTTACGAATAAATAGACATCTTGATTACCCAAAATATTCGTATTATTATGGATGCATATAGGAGGTGCTTAATATGCTGTCAAGATCAGATATTGATATTATTGAGCAGTTCGTCGATGATAAATATTTTGATAAGGATAAACTGATTAAATATCTCAATATGCACTCTATTGTTGGAAATGAGATCTTTTCATACTGCGATAAAAGAGTTGGACCTAATGGTTCTACTTCTTATTCAAGTTGGTTGGACGATAAATACGGGTATAAGCCACTGCCTGTTACAAACTTTATTCGTAGAATACCTTTTTATTTCTATGTAAACGATTATTCGAATAACCACGTAGGTGATTTGCATTGCCTTATTTCAGGAATCATACGAGATAATAAAGATGAAAAGGCTTTAGAGAACCTATACCAAGCACTTGAATATTATGCTATATGAGAAGAATCTTTCATTGACAGATATATTCTGCTACATAGTGGATCAGACACATTTTGTATGCAATACAGAGATGTTTTTTCAATGGAAACATTACTTGCAATTGTGCGACGAATTAGGAAGCAACGATTATCTACCGAACTGCTTTATTACAAGCTATAATGAGGCATTGGAGAAGAAAGGACTTCCCCCCATCATTTATGAAATAGGAGAGATAGGAATAGGCGAAGTAAGCTGGCGGACAGGAACACGGATTGAGTTTGAAGGTACTTTTCCATGCGACAAAAACGGCCAACCTATAATGAAATGGATTGGCCTACGAGTTAAAAACGCAAAGAGTATTACTTGCTCGCAAGATAAGTCTAGCCGCGGACGGCTATTCGTGGAACTTACTCCTTACACTACAATTCATGCTCTAAACTGTTATAACAATAAGGACGATGAGGATTGTTGGTACCAAATTTATGCGGGTCCGCAAACTATGGAATTTGATTATGAAATCCTGAAGATTAACCGAAAACGTCTCAAATATACCCAAAAAGATGTAGCCGACGCAATTGGTGCTACTGTTCGCACATATCAAAAATGGGAAAATGGAGAGACCACACCTGATGGGCACTATCTACTGAGACTTCTTAACTGGCTCGATATTCGTGACATTCAAGATGTTGTACGGTATACAGAATAACTTTTCAATGCCAAAACATCATCAAGCTTATGGTAGATATAGTTTTCATGCGATTGAGAATAATGGCTACAGTGTAAAAATTGAATTATATAGCTCATAGATGAATACGCAATATATCAATGGCCGTAAGCGTGGGTAAAGGAAAAGGCAACGGATAATCGAATTTAATTTAATATAAACGAGTAAATTTTTAACTATATAGTAATGTGTTTACAGTTGGTTCAAGACAAGCACAAGAAGTATATAAATAGTGCGAATATCTGCAGCTCGATGGTGTCGGTCACATGTTTAATAGAAAGCATGACCACAAAGCTATGGATGCTTTGGCAAAATTCATGACAAGTAAGGTTCTAGAATCTACAATGTAAACAACCCCTGTAAAAATGGCCGTTACCTAATCTGTCAAGTGAAGCCATCCGTTTCATCTCAGTGTTGTTTTTATAATATATGCATACTATAATAAAACTTGAAGACATAAGCCAAAACAAGAAGGCAACGTTTAGGAGGTAAAATATGCGTAAAGTCAGGTATAGAAAAACGCCCATGAAGCTGTGCTCCATACAAAGCCATTCGTCAGTTTGTTAGCGACGTTTGTATGGAGTATGATGAGTCGCTAACGATGCGATTGGCTTTGTTTCAATATATGCTTAGAATATTGAAAGGAGCCAATTACAATGGAATCAAATAATGAAATCTTGTTAAGCGTATGCAAAGACATCCCAAACCACGAATCCTTCATTAAGATTGAAGCGATAAACAAAGGTTTGTCAGGTGACGAAAAATACTATGTCGAAACAGCCCAAGGGCAACGCTATTTGCTGCGCATTTCCAATATTGAATCATATGAACGCAAAAAGACAATGTACGATATGATGGGGCGCGACGCCTCACTCAGCGTATATATGTCAGTTCCTTTGGATTTCGGTAATTGCAATAACGGCAAAAAGGTGTCTCAACTACTGTCTTGCTGCGACGGTGAAACAGCAGACATTGTGTTGCCTAAGTTGTCCCATGACGAGCAGTACATGCTTGGTGTTAAATCTGGCCAGAACCTCAGGAGGATACACTCCATTCCAGCACCCAGCGGATTAGAGG
>JAAZHD010000299.1 GCA_012510895.1 Clostridiales bacterium | reverse complement strand
TCCCTGTTCATCCGGCAGTTGGCATCCGGTTTTAAGACAGCTCTTTAATTTAATCTTTCATTTCTTTATTAATAGAATTTATACCTTAACAACCCAATTAAACGGATCAGGCAGTTTCTTATACTGGATTCCTGTTATATTATCGTAAAGCTTTTGGGACAGTTCGCCGATTTTACCATCGCCTAAGGTAAGCTTTTTATCATTCCAGCAAAGTTCTCCGATAGGCGATATAACAGCTGCCGTTCCGGTACCGAATGCTTCTTTCAAAAGGCCTTTATCGGCGGCATCATAAATCTCCTGGATTGAAATCCTTCTTTCAGAAACCTTCACTCCCCACGAACGTAGAAGTTCTATGCAGGATTTTCTGGTAATACCGGGCAAAATACTTCCGTTAAGAGCCGGTGTAACCACTTCGTCGCCTATAACAAAGAAGACATTCATGGTACCTACTTCTTCAACATATTTTCTCTCGACACCGTCAAGCCATAATACCTGTGTATAGCCTTTCTTTGCCGCCATTTGCTGAGCTTTCAGGGAAGCAGCATAATTGGCGCTGGCTTTTGATTCACCAAGTCCGCCTTTTACAGCACGCACATAATGAGATTCAACATAAATTTTAACGGGATTAAGCCCTTCTTTATAATAAGCTCCGACAGGTCCTGTAATAATTATAAAATGATAAGTGCTTGAAGGATGTACTCCGATATGGGGCTCAGTAGCAATAATAAATGGACGAATGTAAAGAGAGGTGCCTGGGGCATCAGGAACCCAATCCCTGTCAATATTAATCAGCTTTCTTAATGCTTCCAGAGCAAAGGCTTCATCTATTCTCGGAATGCATAAAGCGTCACAGGAATTGTTCAAACGCTTGAAATTCTCATCCGGTCTGAAAAGTACTATTTCGTTTCCTGTCTTATAAGCCTTCAGGCCTTCAAAAACAGCCTGTCCGTAGTGAAATACCATTACAGCGGGCTCGTAGCTGATTGAACCGTAGGGAACGATCCTTGCATTATGCCAGCCTTTACCTTCTTCATAATCCATGATGAACATATGGTCTGAGAAAATATTACCAAAAGCAAGATTCTCAGACGCCGGTTTTGCTTTTGGGTTTTTTGTCAATTCTACTTTTATTTCCATACCAACACGCTCCTTTGATATTTTAGTTTACACCATTGCAATGTAAAAATCTATAATTTTTTCGACATAAATACAATTTGTAATCAGTTGTTTAGTATTATACCATGTCCATATTGAAACAAAAGTAAGTACGCTGCATATGCTGAAAATATATCGGTTGGGAGTGTGAGACCATGGAAATTCATGTAGTCAAACCTGGTGAAAGTGTTTACTCGATTGCAAATCTTTACGGAGTACCATGGCAGAATATAGTTTCAGACAATGAACTCGAGAATCCTGATCAGCTTGTGGTAGGACAAACTCTGGTTATTCTTCAGGGAAACAGGCAGCATGTGGTAAGGAGAGGAGAATCCCTTTATCTTATCGCAATGCAGTATCAGGTTCGTATAAACGATATCATTAGGGCCAACCCACAAATTACTAATCCCGCACTTCTGCAGGTCGGACAGGTTATCACAATACCACAGAAGGATATCCGCTTCGGTCCTATACAAGTTAACGGCTATGCTTTTCCCAATATAGATATGGAAGTACTAAGAAAGACGCTGCCAAATTTGACATACCTGAGCATATTCAGTTACCAGGTAAACGCAGACGGAAGCCTGGATAACATAAATGATTTACCGCTTATCCGTGCCGCACGTTCCTTCAGAGTAGCTCCTTTGATGGTTATTACAAACATTGGGGAAAACGGCGGTTTTGACAGTGATCTGGCAAGCACGATACTCGGAAGTACAGCCATTCAGGATACTCTTCTGGACAATATTGTACGGATAATGGGAGAGAAGAACTACAGCGGGCTGGATATTGATTTTGAATACATTTATCCCAGCGACAGAGAAAACTATAATAATTTTTTAACAAGAGCAGCGGCAAGACTGCGTCCCTTGGGATACAGCATAACTACCGCGCTTGCTCCTAAAATATCTGCCGACCAGGAAGGGTTATTGTATGAGGCTCATGATTATCCCGTACATGGAGCTCTGGCTGACCATGTAATACTTATGACATATGAATGGGGATATACTTACAGCCCGCCCAGGGCTGTAGCACCTATAAATGAAGTTCGAAGGGTTCTCAATTACGCAGTTACGGCAATACCTCGTGAAAAAATATTTATGGGTATACCCAATTACGGATATAATTCGACTATTCCTTTTGAAGACGGCTACGCGGCCCAGACAATTTCTAATACTGGCGCGGTCGATCTGGCATATGAAGTTGGATCGTGGATCAGTTACGACCCTATCGCTCAGGCGCCTTTTTTCAGATATTATGATTCAAACGGAAAACAACATGAGGTTTGGTTTGAAGATGCCCGCAGCATACTTG
>JAAZHD010000298.1 GCA_012510895.1 Clostridiales bacterium | reverse complement strand
CCATATGTGTATATGATTTTATAATTATATTTTTCCATATATTATAATTTTGTCCCTGTGCCTTTAAGCACAGGGATTTTATATTTTGGAGGTTGTCAGAAGTGAAGAATCGGATTGCACTGATTGGAATTATATTGGAGAGCAAGGAGTCAGCACCTAAGCTAAATGCCATATTGCATGATTACAGGGAATACATCATCGGAAGAATGGGCATTCCCAAAGCCAAAGAAAATGTGGCGGTAATCAGTATTGTGCTGGATGCTCCTGAGAATATAATCAGCGCCTTAAGCGGAAAAATCGGCATGCTTCCTGATGTAAGCGTAAAAACAATCTATTCCAAGATATAACGGCCGTGATTAAGTGCAAGTAGGCGAACTGAAAGCATGTGACTAAATGGAGGTAGTATGAACAATAATAATATCCTTTATAAATTGATTGATAAATTGGAAGAGGAGAGAATTTTAGACGAAAAAGAATTCATTTTCCTCTTGGACAATATTTCTCAGTCTCTTGTTGAATACACCGCTGAGAAGGCCAGGAAGACTGCCTTAAGTATCTTTGGAAACCGGATTTTCATCCGAGGCCTTATTGAGTTTACCAATTACTGCAAAAATGACTGCTATTATTGCGGCATAAGGAGATCCAACAGAAATGCCCAGCGATACAGATTGACAAAGGAAGAAATTTTGGAGTGCTGCAGAATTGGTTATGATCTTGGCTTTCGAACCTTTGTTCTGCAGGGAGGGGAAGATCCCTTTTTCGATGACGATATTCTAGTGGATATTATCATGGAAATCAAAAAAAATCACCCGGATTGCGCCGTGACCCTGTCCCTCGGCGAGAGAGCCAGGGACTCATATCAGCGGCTCTTTGACGCAGGTGCAGACCGGTATCTTCTCAGACACGAAACAGCAGATGAAAACCATTACAAAAGGCTGCATCCTCCGGAGTTGTCATTAGAAAACCGAAAGAAATGCCTTCGTGTTTTAAAAGAAATAGGATTTCAGACAGGCGCAGGGTTTATGGTAGGTTCGCCGTGGCAGACCTGTGAAACTCTGGCCAGGGATTTGTTGTTTTTGAAAGAACTTTCACCTGCCATGGTAGGCATAGGCCCCTTTATCCCTCATAAGGATACGCCTTTTGCAGGCAAGGCTGCAGGGACCTTGGAACAAACTATATTTTTGCTTTCCCTGCTTCGCATAATGCTTCCCGATGTGCTTCTGCCCGCCACTACAGCACTGGGAACCATAGATCCCAGGGGGAGGGAGCGGGGAATTTTGGCAGGTGCAAATGTGGTAATGCCTAATCTGTCACCGGTATCCGTTCGTAAAAAATATCTTCTATATGATAACAAGATATGCACCGGGGAAGAGGCGGCAGAATGCAGCGGCTGCCTGAAAAACAGAATGGAAGATATCGGATATGAAATCGTAATAGACCGTGGAGACTACAAGCCAAGAGGAGAGGAGTTTTTAGATGTATGATGTAAAATCAAAAAAAGCAGAAGAGTTTATCAGCCATGAAGAAATTATGGAAACCATAAAGTGGGCAAAGGAGAATAAGAGCAATTATGAGCTGATTGGATCTATAATAGAAAAGGCAAGGGATATGAAGGGGGTAACTCATCGTGAAGGTGCCTTGCTTCTGGAATGTGATATTGAAGAACTTAATCATGAAATGGTTCAGCTTGCAAAAGATATCAAAAAGAAGCTTTATGGGAACCGTATCGTAATGTTTGCGCCCCTGTATTTATCCAATTACTGTGTCAATGGATGCGTATATTGTCCTTATCATTACCAGAACAAGAATATATGCAGGAAGAAGCTTTCCCAGGAAGAAATCAGAAAAGAAGTTATTGCACTGCAGGATATGGGACATAAGCGTCTGGCTTTGGAAGCCGGAGAAGATCCTGTCAACAACCCTCTGGAATATATTCTGGAATCGATAGATACTATTTATTCAATTAAACATAAAAACGGGGCCATCCGCCGGGTAAATGTAAATATTGCGGCAACTACGGTGGAGAACTACAGAAAACTTAAGGAAGCCAAAATAGGTACTTATATACTCTTTCAGGAAACCTATCATAAGGGAAACTACGGAGCCTTGCATCCGAAAGGACCAAAGCATGATTATGCCTGGCATACAGAGGCCATGGACCGGGCAATGGAAGGCGGTATAGATG
>JAAZHD010000297.1 GCA_012510895.1 Clostridiales bacterium | reverse complement strand
CAATGCCACCCGCACCACAGCCAGTGGCAGCTGCTGCTACCTTTTTTGTGTCAAATTTATTGTTTGCCATAAAAAAACAGCTTCCAAAGTTTTTCCTGGAAGCTATTTTTGTCTACAGTCTGCAAGCACTTACTTCGGTAAGTGCTTTTTCGTGCAGGTGATGGCATGGCTAAAGACTGGGTAATAGATTTTTGCAATAGCAAAGCGTGGGAAGATTGCAGACTTGCTTTCATGCGAAGCAAGTTTTTTATTTGTGAGCGTTGTGGTGGTGCTGCAACAATAGCGCACCATATAACATACTTGACACCCAAGAACATTAACGATCCAAACGTAACATTGAACTGGGACAACCTTGAAGCATTGTGTCAGGACTGCCACAACAAGGAGCATATTAGTAAAGGCGCAACTAGGGAAGATGTGATGTTTGATGAACAGGGAGACCTGATACCCAAATACCCCCCCCAGTAACAGATTAGGGGGCCTGCCAGCGATACCGAGTGGCCTACCTTCAAAACGCACACGGGGCTCGCGCGTGACCCCCCTACCCAAAAAAGGAGGTGATATATGTGGCGAAAAATCGACAGTTGACCAAAGATGAACGGATTAAGAAAGAAGAACGCCGACTTAAACGAATCTACAAAAACATAGACAAAGATAACAAGGCAATTATTGAGGGGTTAATACAGCGGGCCGCATATATGAGGGTCACTCTGGAGGAATGGGAAAAAGACATCATGGAAAACGGCTGCATAGAGATGTTTACCCAATCACAGAATACTCCGCCTTACGAAAGAGAGCGACCAGTGGCCAGACTTTATAATACAATGAACAAAAACTACCAGAGCATCATCAAGCAGCTAAGTGATCTTGTGCCCAAGCCGGAACCCAAGCAAGAAGATGACGGATTCGAGGAGTTCGTGAACGGGAAATGAGTACAGCAAGAAAAATAATCTACCCAGATGACTATAACCCTATAATTGAGTATTGGAATTGGATTAAACGCAACCGCCGTCGTGTTTCAACCAAGGTTTACAAGGTTTATAAAGAGCTGGTGCGGATTATCACCGATGAAAACAGCGAATGGGAGTACGATCCTAAAAAAGCCAAACATGCAATTGAATTTATTGAAAACTATTGCCGTCATTCAAAAGGTAAAATGGGCGGTAAGCCTTTTATCTTGGAACTTTGGCAGAAAGCTCTTATAGCGGCTACTTTTGGCATAGTGCATAAGATAGACGGCACGCGCAAATATCAGGAAGTAATGCTCATGGTTGGGCGCAAGAACGGAAAATCCACCCTGGCAGCAGCTATCGGATTATACTTGCAGATTGCGGATGGTGAGCCTGGCGCTGAAGTTTATGCTTGCGCAACAAAAAAAGACCAAGCAAAGATAATTTGGCTTGAGGCAAAAAGAATGGTTAGAAAGTCGCCTGCACTGCGAAAGAGAATGAAAACTCTAGTAGCAGAAATAAACAGCGATTTCAACGATTCTTTTTTTAAACCTCTTGGTAGAGATTCAGATAGTCTAGATGGTCTAAACGTGCACGGGGCTTTGCTCGATGAAATTCATGCTTGGACAGACCAGAATCTATATGATGTCATTGTAGATGGTACTACAGCCAGGGAACAACCTTTGGTATTTATTACTACAACGGCTGGCACAGTAAGGGAATCTGTTTTTGATATTAAATATGATGAGGCAGAAAGAGTTATTAACGGGTATGAAGATTCTAATGGTTATAAAAATGAGCGATTTTTGCCGATTATTTACGAATTAGATAATAGAAAAGATTGGCGAGATGAAGAAGCATGGTATCAAGCTAATCCGGGGCTAGGAACGATAAAACAAATAGACCAACTAATAAATAAGGTCAATAAGGCAAAAGCTAATCCCTTGCTAGTAAAAAACTTACTATGTAAGGATTTTAATATTCGAGAAACAACGACAGAGGCATGGCTAACATTTGAACAACTTAACAACACAGCTACTTATGATTTGAAAAAATTAAAACCCCGTTATGGAATAGGAGGCTCTGATTTATCATCTACTACAGATCTTATGTCTTACTTTCTCTTGTTACCATGTGCATCCTCCATTGTTAAGTATTTTACAGGTTCATTGTCGTCATTTATAATATGACTGTAAAACAGCTAAAATATGCAATTT
>JAAZHD010000296.1 GCA_012510895.1 Clostridiales bacterium | reverse complement strand
CAGAAAAATACCAAGGAGCAGTTGTAGTTATAGAAGATTAAAATAATTGAACATTTATAAAAAAGAACTGTGGCCATAAAAGCCATAGCTCTTTTTAGTTGTGCGCCTGAAATAAGGAATTATCCGGGTCTTACCATTTTCCTCTTGTAATACTTAAGTGAAACCGATAAAATAATACATATATTCAAGTTATTTCACATAGAAGGGATGTTTTTTGTGGCAATTCTTGTTACTGGCGGAGCTGGCTATATTGGAAGCCATACCTGTGTTGAACTGTTGAACGCGGGTTATGAAGTGGTTGCCGCAGATAACCTGTACAATAGTAAATATGAGGCCATCCGCAGAGTGGAAAAAATTACTCAAAAAAAATGTTCATTTTATAAAGTAGATGTCTGTAATCGTGATTCATTACGAGAAATATTTAATAAGGAAAGCATAGATGCAGTTATTCATTTTGCTGCTTATAAAGCTGTTGGCGAGTCCGTCAGGCTTCCTCTGGAGTATTATAAAAACAATCTCATATCTACTATGGTTCTACTTGAAACCATGATAGAATACGGAGTAAAAAACTTTGTATTCAGCTCATCAGCTACTGTTTACGGTACGCCGAAGTCGGTTCCGATTTCTGAAGATTTTCCGGCATCTGCAAATAACCCATATGGTTGGACTAAATTAATGAATGAGCAAATTTTAACAGATGTTCAAAATGCCAATCCTGATATGAATATTGCTCTGCTTCGTTATTTTAATCCGATTGGAGCTCATAAAAGCGGTATGATCGGGGAGGATCCTAACGACATCCCGAACAATCTTGTACCTTACATTACTCAGGTAGCAATAGGCAAATTAGAAAAGCTCTATGTTTTTGGTGACGATTATGATACAAAGGACGGCACAGGTGTCAGGGATTATATTCATGTAGTTGATTTGGCAAGAGGGCATATTGCTGCTTTAGAAAAATTAAAAGAGAATTGCGGTTTGGTAATTTATAATCTGGGAACCGGAACAGGATACTCTGTATTGGAAATGGTTCATGCATTTGAAAAGGTCATCGGCAAAAAAATTCCATATGAAATTGTTGGAAGAAGACCGGGAGATATTGCAATATGTTATGCTGATCCTACAAAAGCTCGTGAAGAATTAGGCTGGGAAGCACAATATACTTTGGAAGATATGTGTCGTGACAGTTGGAGATGGCAGAAAAACAATCCTAATGGATATGAAGTAGATTATAGTTACTAATATTTTAGGAGGAGAATGTGATGGAGAAACCTGTATTAGCTGTAATGGCTGCAGGAATGGGAAGTAGATATGGAGGGCTGAAGCAAATTGATCCGGTAGGGAAAAATGGAGAAATAATCATGGATTTTTCTCTTTATGATGCATGGAAAGCCGGATTTCAAAAAGTTGTATTCATCATTAAGAAGGAATTAGAAGACAGTTTCTGTCAGGTTATAGGGGATAAGGTTTCCAGGTATATGGAAGTTGAATATGCCTTTCAAAGCCTTGATGACCTTCCTGAAGGATATTCGGTGCCCGAGGGCAGAATAAAGCCATGGGGAACCGGTCATGCTGTTTTGTCCTGTCGCAATATCATAAAAGGTCCTTTTGCAGTAATTAATGCAGATGATTATTATGGTAAAAACGCATATACTTTGATGTACGATTTTCTTGCTAATACCATAGATGATGAAAAATATCGATACGCCATGGTAGGATATACTCTGGAAAATACCACAACTGAACATGGACATGTAGCAAGAGGGGTTTGTGAGGTAAGCGATGATGGCTATCTTAAAGATATAATTGAACGCACACATATCCAAAAACGAGATGGTAAGACCCAATATACAGAAGATGGGGAAAATTGGGTCACATTGCCTGAAGGCAGTATAGTTTCAATGAATCTCTGGGGTTTTACTCCAAGCTTTCTTAAGGAACTTGAAGAAAAATTTCCTGTGTTTTTAGACCGTGTGCTGAAAGAAGATCCTTTAAAAGCTGAGTTTTTCCTGCCAAGTGTTGTGGATTCTTTGTTAAAGGAAGGCAAAGCAACAGTAAAAGTTCTGCATACCCCGGACAAGTGGTATGGAGTGACATACCGGGAAGACAAGCCTTTAGTAGCTGCTGCCTTGACTAGAATGCAGGAAGCCGGGATGTATCCGGAGAAAATTTGGGAGGAATGAAAATGGGAGACAGAGATCTAACTAGGGAAAATATACTTGAAGCTGCAGGCTCATTCGAGCTTGAAGGCAGACTTACAGATGCCAAGCCTTACGGAGGCGGACATATAAACGATACTTTTGCCGTTGTATGCGACCGGGAAGATGGCAGCATTAAAAGATATATTTAGCAAAGAATCAATACTAATGTTTTCAAAAAACCTGTAGAATTAATGGAAAATATTGCTGCAATTACCCAGTACCTGGGAAAGAT
>JAAZHD010000295.1 GCA_012510895.1 Clostridiales bacterium | reverse complement strand
GGCATTATTTTTCCAATGAGGAAGATGGATAAATATGCTTGCTGACCGAAAGGAGGGTACAGAATGATCCAGAAAGAAAGCCGTTTAAATGTTGCTGATAATACCGGAGCAAAAGAGATTATGTGCATTCAGGTTCTTGGCGGTTCCAAAAGGAAATATGCCAATATCGGAGACGTTATTGTTGCTTCTGTTAAAAGCGCAACACCCGGCGGTGTTGTAAAAAAAGGCGAAGTAGTCAGAGCTGTCATTGTCCGTACCAGTAAGGGTATCAGAAGACCGGACGGCTCGACCATCAAGTTCGATGACAATGCAGCTGTAATTATAAATGAACAGAAACAGCCCAGAGGTACCCGTATCTTTGGCCCTATTGCCAGAGAGCTGAGGGATAAAGATTACATGAAAATTATTTCACTTGCACCGGAAGTATTATAGGAGGAGGTGGTTGCTGTGGTGAATGTACCAAGAAAATTGCATGTTAAAAAAGGAGATACCGTAGAAATCATCTCCGGAAAAGACAAATCCAAACGAGGCAAAGTGCTTACTGCATTACCCAAAGAAGGAAAGATAATTGTAGAGGGTGTCAATATACTGACGAAGCACCGTAAGCCGAGAAGCGTTGGCGAAGAAGGCGGCATTATTAAGGTTGAAGGGCCTATCTATGCCTCTAAGGCCATGCTGGTATGCAATAAATGCAACAAAGCCACCCGTGTAGGTCGCAGAATACTGGAAGACGGGACCAAGGTCAGAGTTTGCAAAGTTAGCAATGAAATCATAGATGATTAAGTTTTTCTCTGAAGGGAGGTACAAGATTTGGCTCGTTTAAAAGATAATTATATAAATGAAGTAGTACCCGCATTAATGGAAAAGTTTAAATATAAAAATGTTATGGAAGTACCCAAATTAGAGAAGATTGTACTCAATATGGGCGTTGGAGATGCAAAGGAAAATCCTAAGTTTCTCGAATCGGCTGTGGAAGAGCTGGCCGCTATTACCGGACAGAGACCGGTAATCACAAAGGCAAAAAAATCCGTTGCTGCTTTTAAAGTAAGGCAAGGTATGAACATCGGGGCAAAGGTTACCCTTCGCGGAACAAGGATGTACGAATTCCTTGATCGACTGATCAATGTAGCGCTTCCTCGCGTACGTGACTTTCGCGGCCTTTCAGACAAATCCTTTGACGGAAGAGGAAACTATGCACTCGGAATTAAGGAGCAGTTGATCTTTCCTGAAATCAACTACGACAAGATTGACAAAGTCAGAGGTTTAGACGTAATTATTGTTACAACTGCAAAGACCGACGAAGAAGCAAGGGAATTGCTGCGCATTCTGGGAATGCCTTTTGTAAGCTGAGACTGGCCCAAAAATAAGGAGGGAAAAGACAAGTGGCAAAAAAATCGATGAAGGTTAAACAACAGCGAGCCCCTAAATTTTCGACCCGCTCTTATACAAGATGCGGACTATGCGGACGTCCGCGTTCTGTACTGAGGAAATTTGGCATCTGCCGGGTTTGCTTCAGAGAATTGGCACACAAGGGACAGATACCCGGTGTAAGGAAGGCTAGCTGGTAGTCAGTCGATACTGGAAGGAGGTATAATTTATGGTAATGACAGATCCCATTGCGGATATGTTAACCCGCATAAGAAATGCATTGGTAGTTAAGCATGATGTAGTACAGGTGCCGGCCTCCAACATCAAGAAGGCCATTGCAGATATATTGGCAGAAGAAGGTTTCATTAAAGGATATACTGTAATTGATGATGGACTGCAAGGCATGTTGAAAATAAACTTAAAGTATGCTCCCAATAACGAAAGCGTCATAAGCGGTTTGAAAAGAATCAGCAAACCCGGCCTGAGAGTATATGCACGCAAGGATGAAGTTCCCAAGGTGCTGGGAGGACTCGGAATTGCCATCATATCCACATCAAAAGGAGTTATGACGGATAAGAAGGCCAGGGAATTAGGTGTTGGTGGAGAAGTACTATGCTACGTCTGGTAATCATAGTTTTTGCAAACTGAAATAGGTAATGGAAGGCGGTGTTAAGATATGTCGCGAATAGGCAAACTTCCTGTGGAAATTCCCAACGGGGTGACCGTTACGGTAAATGACGGAAATGTAGTAAGCGTAAAAGGACCTAAGGGAGAATTGACACAGAAAATTCATACAGATATGCAGGTTATTCTTGAAGGGAACATCCTTAAAGTAGAGCGTCCCTCAAACAGCAAACATCACAGATCATTACATGGACTCAGCCGTTCACTTTTGAACAATATGATAGAGGGCGTAACCAAGGGCTATGAAAAATCCCTGGAGATTAGCGGTGTAGGATACAGAGCACAAAAACAAGGAAAGAAATTGGTTTTAACAGTTGGATACTCCCATCCTGTGGAAATTCCGGAAGAGGACGGGATAGAGTTCGATGTGCCGGCTCCCAATAAGATAGTTGTCAAAGGAATTGACAAGCAGAAGGTAGGAGCCATGGCTGCAAAAGTTCGTGCCGTAAGAGAGCCGGAGCCATATAAAGGTAAGGGGATTAAATATGAAAATGAAAGAATATATCGAAAAGAAGGCAAGACTGCTAATTAGTACGGGAAGGAGTGTAGCTTAGGTGATCATTAAAAAAGATAAGAACATTGCAAGAAAGATCAGACATGCGAGAGTTCGGAAAAAAGTATCCGGAACTGAAGAAAGACCTCGCTTAAGCGTTTATCGCAGTCTGAAACATCTTTACGTTCAGTTAATAAACGACGAAAATGGAACCACCCTTGTAGCTGCTTCTACCCTGGATCCGGCTTTGAGGGATAAAGTTGCGAACATGACCAAGAAAGAAGCTGCAAGATGTGTAGGTGAAGCTGTAGCGAAAAAAGCCTTGGAAAAGGGTATCAAGCAGGTAGTATTTGACCGCAGCGGTTACATCTACCACGGACGTATAATGGAAGTTGCAGCCGGTGCGCGTGAAGTCGGACTGGATTTTTAAAGGAGGGAAACAGATGGACCGAAGAGACCGTATAGATGCCAGTACACTGGATCTAAAAGAAAGAGTGGTAAGCATTAACCGGGTCGCCAAGGTTGTAAAAGGTGGTCGTAATTTTCGTTTCAACACCGTTGTTGTAGTAGGCGATGAAAACGGGCATGTTGGCGTAGGAGTAGGAAAAGCAGCTGAAATTCCGGAAGCCATACGCAAGGGAACCGAAGATGCAAAAAAACACCTGATTAAGGTGCCTATTGTAAATACAACTATACCTCACGAAGTGATCGGTA
Organism: Clostridiales bacterium; assembly: GCA_012510895.1. Classification (GTDB taxonomy): domain Bacteria; phylum Bacillota; class Clostridia; order Caldicoprobacterales; family DTU083; genus JAAZHD01. The sequence continues at coordinate 2,921 of JAAZHD010000295.1, read as the reverse complement.
ATTTCGGAGCAGGATGTGTTTTGCTGAAACCTGCTGAAGAGGGTACCGGTGTTATTGCAGGCGGACCTGTTCGTGCAGTATTGGAATTAGCAGGCATTCGTGATATCAGAACAAAGTCTTTAGGCTCCAATAACCCCAGAAACATGATAAATGCTACCATCGACGGACTTTCCAAATTGAAAACCGTTGAGGATGTTGCCAAACTAAGGGGAAAATCCGTTGAAGATATTTTAGGTTAGGAGGGAGCTGTCAATGGCTAAATTGAAGGTTACCCAAATAAAGAGCACCATAGGCAGTCGCAAGGATCATATTGCAACCATGGAAGCCTTGGGTTTAAGAAAAATTAATTCATTTAGAATACATGAAGATAATGCCGTTATCAGAGGCATGATAAAGAAAGTAAAGCATCTTGTTTCTGTAGAAGAGATCGATGGATAAAGGAGGTGCAACCCAATGAAACTACATGATTTAAGGCCGGCAGAAGGCGCTGTAAAAACTGCCCTCAGGAAAGGCAGGGGAATAGGTTCCGGTCTTGGAAAAACATCAGGCCGCGGACATAAAGGCCAGAAATCAAGAAGCGGCAGCGGTGTGAGACCGGGGTTTGAAGGTGGTCAGATGCCGCTAACCAGAAGGCTGCCCAAAAGAGGTTTCACCAATATATTTGCCAAGACATATTCCTTGGTTAGTTTAAGAGACTTAGATAAATTTGAAGAAGGTACTATAATAACTCCGGGTTTGATGTATGAAAAAGGTCTGATTAAGAAAGCTGACAGCAATATTAAGGTATTGGCCAATGGAGATCTGACAAAGAGTTTAACAGTTCAGGCTCATAAGTTCAGTAAATCCGCCAAAGAAAAGATTGAAGCTTCCGGTGGAAAAGCAGAGGTGATTTAAGGTGTGGGAAACCCTAAAGAATGCCTGGAAGATTGAGGACCTGCGGAAGAAAATAATTTTTACTCTGATTATGCTTTTGGTTTACCGTGTAGGAACTTATGTACCGGTGCCCGGCGTAGACAGTTCCTTTATCAAAGCTGTAATCGATCAGAGTGGATTGCTGGGATTCCTTAATATTATTTCCGGTGGAGCATTTGCAAACTTTACCGTATTCGCCATGTCCATCACCCCTTATATTAATGCCTCTATTATTATGCAGCTTTTGACTGTAGCTATACCCAAGTTAGAGCAGCTGGCAAAGGAAGGGGAAGAAGGCAGAAAGAAAATTGCCCAGTATACAAGGTACTTTACAGTTATTTTAGCTTTTATACAGGCTTTCGGAATTACGTTTGGTTTGGCCAGAAGCAGCGGTGCACTGCTTCAGAATAATGTATGGACCTATATCGTTGTATCAATGACTCTTACTGCCGGTACTGCATTTCTGATGTGGCTGGGAGAACAGATTACGGAAAAAGGCATTGGGAACGGAATTTCTCTGATAATTTTCACCAGCATTATATCCCGGGCTCCCATTGCAGTAGTGAGGCTGTTCGAAATGGCTTTCCGTACAAAGAGCATGAACCCCCTCTTATTGCCGCTTATACTCGTATTTATGGTAGCATTGATAGCAGGTGTTATCTTTATTGATATGGGGCAGAGAAGGATACCGGTACAATACTCCAAGAGAGTGGTCGGACGAAAGGTTTACGGAGGTCAAAGCACTCATATTCCGATGAAGGTAAATTCTTCAGGCGTACTTCCCATCATCTTTGCAGTTTCCGTTCTGGCAGTTCCGCAGACCATTGCGCAGTTTACAGCGCAAGACAGCGGGTTTGCATTATGGGTTGATAAGTATTTCAGCCAGGACAGCGGTTTATATGCTGTATTATATGCCTTAATGATTATATTCTTCACATTCTTCTATACACAAATTACCTTTAATCCTGTTGAGATTTCAAATAATCTTAAACAGTATGGCGGATTTGTCCAGGGCATAAGACCGGGTAAGCCCACTGCGGATTATCTTATGCGGATTTCCAATCGCCTGACTTTAGTAGGAGCATTATTCCTGGCATTCGTTGCTATCATTCCTATAGTTGTGACGGCAATTACCAAAGTTCCCATGTCTTTTGGAGGAACGGCCATACTCATTGTAGTCGGTGTTGCAATGGAAACTTCCAAGCAATTGGAATCTCAAATGCTTATGCGGCATTATAAAGGTTTTTTGAAGTAAGGAAGAATCATGATTATATTAAAGTCAAAAAAAGAAATAGAAATTATGCGGGAAGCCGGTAAGATCACTGCCGGTGCTCTGGAACTGATCGAAAAGAACATACAACCGGGAGTGACTACGGCCTGCCTTAACAATATAGCTGAGGAGTATATTTTAAGCCATAATGCAGTGCCGGCTTTTAAGGGGTATCAGGGTTTTCCTGCAAGTATTTGCGCATCGGTCAATGCCCAGGTGGTGCATGGTATTCCCAACGATGAAAGGCTGAAGGAAGGCGATATAGTCAGCATAGACATAGGCGCTGTTTTCAGGGGATATTATGGCGATGCAGCCAGAACTTTCCCGGTTGGGAATATCAGCGAAGAGGCGGCTCTTTTGATTAAAACAACAGAGGAATCGTTTTTTGAAGGCTTGAAATATGCTCGTGTGGGGTATCGCCTTTCCGACATGTCACATGCAATTCAGGCCTATGTCGAGTCAAGAGGCTATTCGGTGGTCAAATCCTTTGTAGGGCACGGTATAGGAAGGAATATGCATGAAGATCCACAGGTTCCCAACTTCGGCAATCCGGGAATGGGACCAAGATTCCGCCCCGGAATGACCTTGGCTGTAGAGCCTATGGTGAACCAGGGGACGGATGAGGTAGAGATTTTGGCGGATGGATGGACGGTATTAACCAAGGACAGAAGTCTGTCCGCTCATTATGAAAATACAATTGTTATCACTGACGAAGAGCCACTCATTCTCACCTTGGAAG
>JAAZHD010000294.1 GCA_012510895.1 Clostridiales bacterium | reverse complement strand
TAACTGTATAAGCAATGAAAGGGCCATGACCAGAAGGTTGTTTCTAAAAGCATGCCAGAAGGCTAAATCAGTCGCCAGGCTCTTCCAGTTTTCTAAGCCGATATAACTTTGGTCCGCACTGATACCGTTCCATTCAAGCAAACTGATACGAAAGGAATCAACTATGGGGTAAGCAATAAAAACAAATAATATAATAAGTGCAGGTAACAAAAATACTGTTGCTGCAATTCTAGTGGAGTGCATTCTCTGTTTTGCAAGTGATGGTCTCTGAGTACCCATACTAACCCTCCTGTATATTTCGAGAACGCCGTTAATCAGCTTTTCCATCTTGCAAACTAGTGCAAGATGGAAAAGGATTACGGCCTTTACCTTTATTTAATAAACATAGGATAATTATTGTTTTGCTCTGTAAGCTTCTATTGCCTCTTGCATCTTAGCATTAGCATCCTCAGGACTCATGGTCTTACCAAATATCTCCTGAGAAGTGGTCTTATGCACGTCTGCAACTTCTGGTGGCAAGTATTGATCGTACCAAAGCTGTACTGCCGGTGCTTCCTTTACGCTGTCGAGAACCACCTTTAAGATTGGGTCTTCAGCGGTAAAGTCTTTAAAAGGAACAATTTTTCCTGCCTCTTTACGATCTTTAACAGAGGTTTCATCTAGTAGATAAGTGATAGCGGTAAATGCACCTTCTACATCTTCACAGCTTCCAGATACTGAGAAGAAGTTGTCTCCTACAGTTCCTACTACTATGTTAGGATCAGCAGAAGAACCTTCTATTGATGGGAATGGGAAGAAGCCAACTTTTTCATAGAAGTCTGGGTTCTCGCCTTTTACGGTTTGAACAAACCATGAACCCATAAGATGCATAGCCGCTTGTCCGGAATACAGAAGCTCTCTAGATTGGCCACTGTCTTCATCCAATCCATTAAAGCCTTCATTGAAGTAACCAGCATCTACCCATTCTTGTATCTTTTCTCCTGCAAATACGAATGGCTCACTTTCAAAGGAACCTTCGCCGCTTACTGCATCATTAAAGGGTTCGATACCGCCAAATCTAGTTGCCAAATACATATAATACATTGAACCTGTCCATTGTGTCTTATTAGCGAGGGAGAAAGGAGTTATTCCATTAGATTTTAGAGTTGCTGCAATATCCTCTAATTCTTTCAAAGTCTTGGGTTCACTTAAGTTATATTGTTCGAAGATTTCTTTATTATAGAAAAATCCTGCTATTGATACGTTTTCAACTGGTACAGCATAAATTTTTCCATCATATGTGGCCTGTGCAATAGCTGCATCAAGGAACTTATCCTTAAAGTTGTCTCTGTTCATGTACTCAGTAAGATCCACAGCATGGCCAGATTTAACGTACTCAATCATAGGACCGCCAGACCAATGAGGATAAATATCAGGAGTTGAATCAGAACTCATAGCAACGACTAATTTCTGCTTGTAAGCATCATTAGCTATAACGTCTATAGTAACGTTGTACTGAGGATTATCCTCCATAAATCTTTCCATGGCCCTTTCGTAGATACCAGGCATTGGTTCCCTAGTCTGAATGTGCCATAAGGTAAGCTCGGTTTTATCACCTGAAGCTGCTTTCTTATCGTCACTACCTTTTGAGTTATCACTAGAAGAAGTTCCATTTTGGTCATTAACCTGACTTTGATTTCCACTGCCGCAAGCTGTAAAGGATAATAATACTATTACAGCCACTACTGACTGGATTAGCAGTTGTCTCATTTTCCTTCTCATTTTGGCTCCTCCTTAATAAGCTTAATATTTAGGCAGTACACCTATTGTAT
>JAAZHD010000293.1 GCA_012510895.1 Clostridiales bacterium | reverse complement strand
TGCTCTCAGGGATTTGGCTCAGCAAATTGCAAAGTGCATAAAAAAAGAGACTTTAATAGTGTTGAATCCAGGAAGAACTTTTGGCGCTTTGGAATTTCAAGAGGTATATAGAAAATACAATACCAAGGTTAACCAGACAATTGCAGAGACTCAAACGATCTTGTATACCTGTCGAAAGATCTCAAATGAATCCGTCAACATAATTGCACTGAAAAGCAATATATTGATTTCGACATTAAATGCCGATGAAAATGCCCAGTTAATTCATAGATTACCAGAGTGTCTCCGGGGATATTTTACGCCAGCAAAATCTATGATAGAAACTTCCATCGGCAATGTAGGGATGATCCTTCACTGTGCTCCACTGTTGCTAAATACCGGATGGACTGAGAGCAGCAACACATATAAATATTACTATGATGGAATAACTCCCTCCATTGCCAAATTTCTCGAAAAGATCGATAGTGAAAGGGTAGAGGTATCGAAAAAGCTGGGATTTGAAGTGGAAACAACGCAGCAATGGTTTAAAAGGGTATATAACGTAGAGGGGCAAAACCTATATGAGTGTATCCACAATACGGAAGCGTATAGGGCTGTTGATGCTCCTACTTCATTACAGCACAGGTATATATTTGAAGACGTGCCGTGTGGATTGGTTCCTCTTGAGGCTGTTGGCAAAAAACTCGGCTTAGAGATGAAATATACTAGCCTCGTTATAGACCTGGCAGTAAGCTTGACCGATGTGGATTTCAGGAAAATAGGTAGAAACTTAGATTTTTTGTGTGAATACCCGGATTTTAAGACTTTATTTGAAAGGAAGAACGCCGATGAGTGAAAATGTATTTGGATTTTTAAAGCCTTCTTTGGATGCCCATACTCTTGGAATTATTTCAGCTGCTGAGCTTTTGCGTGAATGTGGTTATAGGGTTGTTATAGGTGATGAGAAAGTTTCAAAAGCAATGGATAATTTGCGATATGAAATAAACAGGAAAGCCGTGATGAACTGGTTGCGCGAGAATAGAATCACCAGGGTTGGTATAAGTTACAGATTGGATGAAGAGGAAGCAATAAACCTGGTGGGATATTTTATGAATGAGCTTAAAAATAACAATATGTTGTCCTACCAGGGAGGACCGATTAATACAGTATTTTTTGGAGGGCTACCTCGCGCATGTGAGGTTATAGAAAAGGAGCATAAGGGATTTGTAAAAGTCTTCAAGGGAGGCGAATCGGTATCTGAATCTCTAGCAAAAATGGGTGTTCCCAGCGAACGAATTCCCAAAGATATTATGGAAGGAAGCCTTTACGATGATTTGAGAATGGAGTTCGGGAAGGAAGTCATTGATTCCCAGGAATATCAGCGGTTTATGCCAATAGACAGGTCAAACTATAAGGAATATGGTACTTTTAAAGACTCTGTTGTCAAACGAATTGATGCCAATATGAAAAGCCCCTTTTCACCGTTAATTCGTGCCCATGTTGGGCCCTATTGGTCTACGATGAGCAGGTTTGATTTGATAAGAGAATTTCTATCTTGGGTAAAATATTTAGCCGACACTCGATATCTTGATATTCTATCGATAGGGACTTCACAGCTTACCCAGTCTAATTTTGGCGAGGACTGGGGAGACAAGCCTAATGGCGGAGGTGTCCCCGTAAATTCGCCCGAGGAGTATAAAATGATCTGGGAAGCTTCTAGACCGATGCTGGTGAGAACTTATGCAGGTACAAAGAATATACCGCAGTTGGCTAAGATGTATGAGGAAACGCTCAATATATGCTGGCATGCACTGTCCCTCTGGTGGTTTAATCGGCTTGACGGTAGGGGGCCGTATGATTTATATACCAATCTTAAGCAACACATACAGACGCTTAAATACATTGCTGAAACCGGGAAACCTTTTGAGCCCAACGTACCCCATCATTTTGCATTTAGGGGTGCTGATGATGTTACGTATATAGTATCCGCTTATCTGTCAGCAAAACTTGCCAAAAGTAAGGGGGTAAAAACCCTTATATTACAAAACATGTTGAACACCCCAAGAAGCACGTGGGGTATACAGGATCTAGCTAAGTCAAGGGCAATGCTTAAATTGATAAGGGAACTGGAGGATCGAAACTTCAGGGTGATTTTACAGCCAAGAGCAGGACTCGATTATTTTAGACCTGACCTTTATGAGGCAAAGATACAATTGGCTGCGGTTACGGCTTTGATGGATGATATTGAGCCTCATGATGAGACAAGCCCTCCTATCATTCATGTGGTGAGCTATTCTGAAGCATGCCACTTGGCGACGCCGGATATCGTTAATGAAAGTATAAAGATTACGCAATACTCGCTGCAAAAATATAGAGAGATGAGGAGAAAAGGGAGAATACAGGATATGAACAAGAATATAGAGGTTGAGGAAAGAATGGCCGAGCTTATAGACTCAGCGAGAGCCATTATTTCAGCGATGGAGAAACATATTGAAGATTTATATTCTGCGGAAGGGTTTTATAAGGTTTTTGCTGCGGGCTTCTTACCTGTGCCTTATCTCTGGAATGAGGTTGAGGAGTTCAAGTATGCGAAAGCCTGGTCAACTAGACCGGTAAAAGGTAGTGTAAAAGTTGTCGACGAAAACGGAAGAATAGTTAAAGCCGATAAAATTGTGAGTTTTGCATTAAAGAATCTGAATGAAGTAGAATATAACCTGAAAAACTTGAAGCTTTATTTTGATTTGGAAGAAAAGAGGTAGATAAAACCATTTGACATATTATGCCGGATGTACTATTATTCTTTACTGTGCCGATGAAGAGTATGGTTGTTTTTGTAAATTTATAAAAAACTAGTAGATGGGAAGGAGTAAAAGGAATAAAAATGCCTAAACACCATAAGGCTCGAAAAAAGCTATGTTTAATTTCATCTTCTGGAGGGCATTATGAACAGCTTAAAATGCTGGCTCCATTAGCTGAAGAAAATGATGTTATATGGATCACAGAACGCACACAATATAAATCTGATGCAGATTATTATTTAATGCAGACAGGTTTAACGGATAAATTTTTTATATTTAAGATGATGATAAACTTTCTTAAAACGCTTATGATTTGGTTTAAAGAGAGGCCGGATTATGTTATTACTACAGGGGCGATGGTTGTTTTGCCAATGGCTTTTTTAGCCAAGTTATTTGGAAAGAAGTTGATTTATATTGAAAGCTTTGCAAGGGTTTATGATGGTAGCAAAACTGGAAAGCTTTTGTATAAATATGCTGACTTGTTTATTGTTCAGTGGGAATCGCTCAAAGAGGTTTATCCTAAAGCTATATATGGAGGGAGTATATATTGATTTTTGTATGTGTAGGCTCAAGGGAATATCAATTTGATCGTCTTCTTATTAAAATTGATGAGCTAATCAAAGATGGGGAAATAAAAGATGATGTTTTTGCACAGATAGGGCAGTCCAATTATATACCTAAACACTATGCATATAAACGGTTTTTATCAGTAGATGAGTTTAAGGAATATCAAAAAAATGCGGATCTGATAATTTCCCATGCAGGGACAGGAGCTTTGGTTGGGGCATTAAAAATGGGGAAAAAGGTGATAGCGGTGCCTCGCCTGGCCAAATATGGCGAACATATTGATGACCATCAAATACAAGTGGCAGAAGTTCTGGATCAGGAAGGCTATTTGAAATGCGTAATAAATATGGATGACTTATTAACTGCGATAAATTTGCTTAAAAATGGTGATGTTGCCTTAAAGAAATACAATAAGCCTTCTCAAGTGGTTGAAATAATTAAACAGTTTATTCAAAATAACTGATAGCAGTATTTATAAGCTATCAGCGATTTTATATTTTATATTTTTTAGCAGCCTATAAAGGTAAGTGCTGTTTTCTTGTAAAGAACGATTTTGAATGTTTGCTAACGAATAGGTTGGATGTTATAATATTGATTACACGTTTGTAGGGAAAATGAATATATCGATATAGATCAATTTATCGGGATAAGAATGGCGATTATATTAGCAAGAGAAATGAGTATTTTGCACGAGGTGTAACATGGAGCAACAAGTAAACTACAAAAAAGCTACAATACTCCTGATGATAATCACGCTTATAAGTAAGATAGCGGGCTTTTTAAGGGAGATATTGCTGGGAAGTGTATACGGCGCCACATACGTTACCGATGCCTATTTAGTAGCACTGACTATACCGCAAACGCTGTTTGCTAGTATAGCCGCTGCAATTGGTACAACATATATACCGCTTTATTCGAGCATAAGAGTTAATGAGGGTCACGAGGAGGCCGTTCGATTTACAAATAGAGTGCTAAATGCTGTGCTGGTGGTAAGTACTGCTCTGGCTGTTGCGGGCATGGTATTTACGCGCCCGATTGTTTCCCTGATTGCTATGGGCTTTAAGGGAGAGGTTCTTGAACTGGCGGTAAGCTTTACCAGGATTACCTTTCCAATGATTATATTCATAGGGATATGCCGTATTTTTATAAGCTTTTTGCAGGCAAATAATGAGTTTGCGCTTCCGGCGCTTATAGGAATCCCCTATAATGCGATTATTATAGCAATGTTGCTTATAAGTGGTGTGGTGGGACCTTATGGTTTAGTATTTGGTACTCTGGTCGGTAGCGTGGTCGAAGCTGCGGTTTTATTGCCAGGTGCATTCAAAAAGGGTTATAGGTACAGTAGACTATTGAATTTTAAGGACTCATACGTAGCCAAAGTACTAGCTCTAGCACTTCCAGTTATGCTGGGTTCGACGGTACAGCAGCTCAATGCTCTGATTGACAGGATGCTGGCGTCAGGGTTGCCCGAAGGTAGCATATCAGCCCTTAACTTTGCCAACAAGCTAAACAGTTTTGCGTATGGCCTTTTTACCATATCGCTATCTACGGTCATCTACACCCTCCTTTCGCGCCTTAGCGCAGAGAAGGATATGGCCGGATTTAAGGATAAGCTTGTAAAGGCACTCAACGTAATTACCCTCATCATACTTCCCATTACAGTTGGAGCGGTGGTTTTAAGGCGGCCGATAGTATCGGTATTGTTTGAGAGGGGGCAGTTTGATGCCAGGGCAACCGTCATGACCGCTTCAGCCCTCATGTTTTATTCCCTGGGAATGGTATTTTACGGTTACCGCGATGTGTTGAACAAAACCTTTTATTCGCTGCAGAATACCAAGACTCCCATGTTAAATGGCGTCCTGACAGTGTTGTGCAATATAGTCTTAAATCTCATCCTGGTCAGGTTCATGCAACACAATGGTCTCGCGCTTGCTACCAGCTTATCTGCCATGATCATGACCTTCCTTTTGTTCATAAACTTGAGGAAACGGATTGGCGGCGTTGGCGGTAAGAAGCTGATTGGTGCCTTTCTAAAATGTGGCATTGCATCTTTGATAATGGGCATCGTTGTGTACTGGCTAGATGGCATTGCAGCAGAATATCTCTCCCTATCCAGCACGATAATGAGATTTTTAACTCTTACGTTGGAAATTGGATTGGGCGCTTTGCTGTACTTTGCGTTGGTTTACCTTTTCAGGGTGGAAGAGGCCAAGTGGATTGTGGACATGGCAAAGAGGCGTTTGGGAATTTTGAGGCAAAAATGAGTTTAAAATTACCATGCTGATAATTGTTATTGCATATACCAGACAACTCAGTTCAAGTGCCATTGATAGATCTATACGAAGTCTAGTAGAAGGCGAATTATCTTTGATAGCAAGATAAAAAGGCTAAAATGCCCTTGCATTGTTGATATGTGTATGTGCGGAGTCTTTTTAAGCTCGGCAAACGGATGGTAGCATAAAAAGCTGAAAGAGGGAGGAAGGAAAGTATATGAAAATATCTATCTGTATTGAAGCCCTCTTTAATGGACAGGATTTTGTTGATAGTATGGAAAAAATAAGCGCTATAGGTATAAGAAATTATGAATTCTGGACTTGGTGGGATAAGGATCTAAAGGCAATAAAAGATGCCAATGAGAAGTTTGGCCTTAATACGGTTGCTTTTTGTACAAAATTCATTAGTTTGGTTGACCCTTATAAGAGGGAGGAATATATTGCAGGATTAAGGGAGTCCATTGAAGCAGCTAGCTTTTTAGGATGTAAGAGGCTTATAACCCAGGTTGGCAACAATAATGGTTACAGCAGGAAAATACAGCATAAAAGTATTGTTGATGGGCTTAAAGCCTGTGTACCCATGCTTGAAGAGGCAGGAATAGTACTGCTAGTCGAACCTCTCAATACTTATGTGGATCATCCGGGATATTACTTATCCAGCTCTTTTGAAGGGTTTGAGATTATCGATGAAGTAGGAAGCCCCAATGTCAGGTTGTTATTTGATATCTATCACCAGCAGATTATGGAGGGCAATATAATAAGAAATTTTACCGCTAATGTGGATAAGATAGGGCATTTCCATGCTGCCGGCAATCCCGGAAGGCATGAACTTTACTTCGGGGAGATAAATTATCGCGAGGTATTTAAAGCCATAGATGAAAGCGGTTATAATGGTTTTATAGGTTTCGAATACTTTCCTTTACAAGATCCGCTTAAGGGTATCGAGGCATCTATGGGTTAGAAACATGCCAAAAGATAAGTTGTATAGTTGCATCATGCATTTTTGATTTTGTCATAAAATAGGTTAACACGTTCTAGAATAAAACGGTTATATGCTAGAAGAGAAAAATAAGAGTGTATCATAGAGTGATACACTCTTAACACTTTTGGCCTAATAAATTTTGATTATGATTTATTCTTGCGTTTCAGATATCTTCTTTCTAGAATGTCCATTGACCGCTTAGTAGGCTCGAGATTGTACTCATAGATATCAGAATATATACGAGGTATCTTTGAAAGCCTGAAGTTCATATCATCGATATCAAAGCTCTCTATGTCAAAATCATCAACTCCTAACCACGAGCTATATTCATGGTATTCCTTACCTTTTTTCTCTTTAAAGGCTTTTGCTAGCTTTGCAAGACCTGTGACACCGCCACAATCTTCAACAATACCAAATCCTTCACCTTCAATAACACGGGGAAGAAGCCGTCCAGGTAAATCTGGATCATTAAAAATGCGTTCAAGCGTAACTTCTACAATCCAATTACCTCCAAAGTCGTAAACAAATAATAGTTTTGAGCCTGTATGGAATATTACGTTCTTTAGCCTATATTTAGTAGCGTCATAGACCTTTTCATCTTCATTACTGAATTCCAAAGTATTTTCGGTAATAACCTCAAATATCATATTTCTCCCGAATAATTCATCTAATCCCCATTCAGCAC
>JAAZHD010000006.1 GCA_012510895.1 Clostridiales bacterium | reverse complement strand
CCTTTATACGGACCTTTCCGGCGGCAGGTATACGTATAACACGGCTGGAATTCGGTGTAACAGCTATGATAATTGGTATCGGGATTCTGGGCGCGTTTGCTCTTCAACTAGGTCGATTGGCAGGGGCATTCCCTGTGATAGCCGCTGATTTGAGCGCTGAAAGACGGAAGCTTGCCCTTGACCTGGGGGCAGATTATGCTTTTGATCCTGCAGCTGATGGTTTTATTGATTCAGTTATGGAAGTAACTGAAGGCATCGGCGCAAGAGTCATAATTGAAGTTACGGGGCAATCTGCGGCTCTTGAACAGGCTCTCTCCTGCGTTGCTCCTCTCGGGAGAATTTCTCTTTTAGGATGTACCCGGATATCGAATACGCCCATCGATTTTTACCAGCTGGTACATCGTCCCGGTATTACAATAATAGGTGCGCATACTAATGCACGACCGAAGCTCGAGTCATATCCCCACTATTGGACTGAACGGGACGACTGTATTGCAATACTGAATTTCATGCAGCATGGCAGGCTGGATATGTATAAGCTCATATCAGAAGTTCATTCCCCGGAAGAGGCGCTGGAAGTTTATCGCAGATTGGCTGTAAATAAAGATTTTCCGGTAGGAGTTGTATTCGACTGGAAGAGATTATAGTATGGAACATAATTTATCAAAAAAATTGTATAATACGATACCGCTAAAATCAGCAATCAATTAAACTAAGCTGTACATATTAAACAATTGGTTTTGTTTTTTTATTCTGTTATAATTCATGTAAATTAAAAAATTTATTGGGGGGAATCAGGATGTTAAAAACAGCAGTAATCGGGCTGGGCATGGGACTTAACTTTCATATTCCGCAGATAGTCAGTCATAAGAAATTTGAGCTGGCAGCTATTGCGGACGTTGATGAAGAGAAGTTAAGGATTGCTTCCGAGAAGTATAATGTACCAGGCTATACGGATGCATATGAAATGATGGACACTGTTCCATTGGATCTGGTTGTAATTGCTTCACCCACTCAATTTCATGCACCTCATTCGATAGCGGCCATGGAGCGGGGTATCGATGTATTTCTGGAAAAGCCCATGGCATCAACACTTGAAGAAGCAAAGGAAATATATGATGTTCATATTCGCACCGGGCGTAAAATCATGGTATATCAGCCTCACCGGACATTTTCAGAAACCGTTGCAGCTAAAGCAATACTTGATAGCGGTATACTCGGCAGGGTTTACAGAATTACACGTTCTATACGTACATATTTTAAACGCTCCAGCTGGCAGGCATATAAGAAAAACGGAGGGGGAACCCTTAATAACCATGGCTCACATTATATTGATCTTTTGTTGTATCTTGCTAAAGGCAATGCGGTAAGTGTAAAATGTGAGCTTCAGCGCATTCTTGCAACCGGAGATGCAGATGATTGTGCAAGAATCCTTATGAAGACTGACAATGATATTGTTCTTGATATAGATATGAATTTTGCATCCGCTTTTAATCCTAACGTATGGGAACTCTATGGAGATTTGGGAACTGCAGTACTGGTGCACCCCGAAAGCGGCAAACCCTTTTTCCGGGCACGGTATCTTGATCTGAAGTTTGCTCTGGAAGCACAAAAATATTATCCGTGCACCAATCCCCTGAATGACAATGCAGAGTATCCCTGGATGATAAAAGATTTTGAAGTAGGCGATAACAGGTACGCGATCAATATATATGATAAATGTTATGAATACTTTAAGCTTAATCAGGAACCATTTGTACCAATCACAGACACCCTTAAGGTAATGGATGTACTTAAGAGATGTCATGCAGACAGCATGTTTTAATGAGAGGAAGTATCAAATGAGCTGTTTTATACCGCATATTGATTTAGAGTATATGATAAGAATACGCAGGCAGCTTCATAAATACCCGGAACTTCAGTTTGAACTGCCGAGGACATTGGAACTTGTGCGCTCTGAGCTCAGAAATATGGATATTACCTTTACCGAAAAATATGGGAAGAGCAGCATAGCAGCATATATGAATGAAGACAAGCCAGGCTTCACTATTGCCTTACGTGCTGATATGGATGCCCTTCCCATTACTGAGATAAATAATGTTGAATACAAATCACGTATTGACGGACAAATGCATGCCTGTGGTCATGATGTACATACTGCGGCCCTTCTGGGAACCATAAAGGCTTTAAATGCTGTAAAGGACAAAATAAACTGCCGGCTTGTATTTATATTTCAGGCTTCTGAAGAAGGTCCAAGCGGCGCCAGGCTCATGGTAGAGGATAATGTAACCGATGAATTCGATTTAATTATCGGATGTCATGTAGATAATACCCTGGACGTGGGCAGCATAATGGCACGAAGCGGTGTAACTCTTGCTTCATCTGATTATTTCAGAATAGATCTTTACGGTACTGCCGGCCATGCAGCTGCACCGCATGCAGCAAAAGATGCTCTTCAGATGGGTGTGAAATTATATAATGAGCTTATGGGGATATCACGTGAAATTAATCCCACAATTCCCAATGTGCTTACAGTCAGCATATTAAAGGCCGGAGAGAAGCCGAATATTATTTCCGATCACTGTTATTTGGAAGGTACTGTTCGAACACATTCAGATGAAATAGCAGAATATATTCGCAGAAGAATCGTGAATTTATCCGAAGAAATTGCCAGGCAGCACGGCGGCAGAAGCAATGTTGAGTTAAATATAGGTTATGGCACCGTTATAAGCCATCCTGTAATAGCATCAGAATTGCAAAGGGCTGCCAGGGACGCGGGAGTCAATGTAGTGCTGCCGGAGAGTCCTCCTGCAATGTATGCTGAAGATTTTGCATATTATATAAAACATAAACCGGGTGCATTTTTTTTTCTTGGCACAAGGAACATAGAAAAAGGATTTACGGCTATGACCCATAATAATGATTTTGACGTTGATGAAAAAGCATTGGAATATGCTGCAAAAGTATTCTGTCAGTTCATATTCAATAATATGGACGGTCTTACACTTGAATAGGCTTTAGTTTAGGGTAGTGGATTTTTGTCGAACTACCCTATATAATAATTAAAATAACAATTTACACATCAAAGGGGTACAGGGCTTGGAAATTATAGAATGTGGAAATGAAGTCAGGGTATATGGGGTAACTGACTTTTGCCTGGAGCATATTTTCGAATGCGGACAAGCTTTTCGCTGGAATAGAAGTCAAAAAGGGTATACAGGTATTGCGGCAGGCAAGGTTATTAATGTGGACTATATGGAAGAGGATCAGGTTTTAATACTTAAAGGCTGTACAACCGATGAGTTTAATGAATTCTGGAAACATTATTTTGATCTGACCAGAGATTACAGCCAAATAAAGATGGACCTGTCATCCAATGACCAGATTATGGAGGAAGCAGTCAGATACGGATGGGGAATACGCATATTGAACCAGGATCCCTGGGAAACACTTATTTCTTTTATAATATCGGCTAACAATAATATTACCAGAATAAAGGGTATTATTGAAAAACTGTCCAGAAAATTCGGAAAGCAAATTTCCGGGGAAGGTAATGAAGGTTCCCCCTGCTATTCCTTTCCTTCGCCCCTATCCCTGGCCCTTGCAGACGAGGAGGATCTGAAAGCCTGCGGCTGCGGTTATAGAGGGAAGTATATAAAACATACAGCGGGCATGGTGGTCAATGGATTGATAGACATTTACGGGCTGAAAAACCTCTCGTATGAAGAGGCTCATAGAGAGCTGGTTAAATGTATGGGAGTAGGAGATAAGGTCGCTGATTGTATCCTGCTGTTTTCAATGGAAAAGGCAGAGGCCTTTCCTGTAGACGTATGGGTTAAACGAATTATGGAATCCCTCTATATTGGTCATACCATACCGAAAGGGAAGATAAAGACTTACGCCAAAAAACTTTTTGGCCCTTATGCAGGACTGGCTCAGCAATATCTGTTCTATTACGCCAGGGAAAAGAAAATAGGTAAAAAGGAGTAGGTTGATTTGTGGGGAACTATTGTTAACGCAATGGCTGTTATTTTAGGCGGTTTATTAGGAGTTTTAATCCGAAATGGATTCAGTAAAAAGGTACGCCTGGTTGGTTTAGCTGTACTTGCAGCTGTCGCCGGGCCCCTGTCCATTATTGGGCTTCTTACGGATTATATTAATCCTCTTTTAGTTATAACCGGAAGCATTGCTGCCTGCTTGCTGTGGCTTGGACTTTGCTGGCTGCTCAGAAACGGACTGCCCGAAGCCTACAGCAATATTATTATGCAGGGGATCGGACTGGCCGTCGTTATAATTGGAGTATCCAATTCACTGGAAACTCAAAATATGCTTTTAGTTATCATCAGTCTTGTGATTGGCGGGATAATCGGTCAGGCACTTGGCATTGAAAAGAAACTTAATACATTAGGCCAAATAGCGCAGAAGAAAATGAGCGGTGGTGAAAACAGCACCATAGCTCAGGGTTTCGTTACTGCCAGTCTTATTTTCTGCGTAGGAGCCATGGCCATAGTTGGAGCATTGGATTCGGGTATTAAGGGAGACCATGTAACCCTTTATGCCAAATCAATGCTGGACGGCATTACGTCCATTGTACTGGCCTCCGCTTTGGGAGCAGGTGTTTTATTGTCAGCAGCAGCTGTGTTCGTATATCAGGGAGCAATTACACTTGCTTCCGGAGCTGTTGCTCCCTTTTTATCTGATATGGTTATAGACGAGATGACTGCAGTAGGCGGAGTTCTTATTATTGGAATCGGACTTTCAATGCTTAAAATAAGGGATTTTAATATTGGGAATCTGCTGCCTGCAATTTTGATCCCCCCATTTTATTTTTCTTTAATTCCATGGATGGGAAGATTGCTGGAATGGTTGTCTTGACACGCTTTATCCCATTTGTTACACTAAGTGATAATATTTAAAGATAAACACAAATAATGAAGAAAGGGTGTGTTTTATATTAGCCGGTTGATTGAAAAAGAAGGTTTGACCTTCGATGATGTTTTATTGGTGCCTCTGGAATCTGAAGTTTTGCCAAGCCAGGCAGATCTTACCACATGGCTGACCCGCAAAATCAAACTTAACATCCCCCTTATGAGCGCAGCTATGGATACAGTAACGGAAGCTAGAATGGCTATTGCCATAGCCAGAGAAGGCGGGATAGGAATTATACACAAGAATATGTCTATAGAGGAACAGGCAGATCAGGTAGACAAGGTAAAGCGTTCGGAACATGGGGTTATAGTAGACCCTTTCTATCTTTCTGCTGATCATTTGCTTTCCGATGCCATGAACCTTATGGCAAAATACCGGATTTCCGGAGTCCCCATTACTGAAAACGGGAAATTGATAGGTATTATCACCAACAGAGATATCCGTTTTGAGACAGACTTTTCCAGAAAAATCCGGGATGTAATGACATCTGAGAATCTGGTTACTGCACCTGAAGGAACTACTCTGGAGGAAGCCCAGGAAATTCTTCGGCGGCATAAAATAGAAAAACTTCCTATTGTAGATGAAAAAGGAATGCTTAAAGGGTTAATCACCATAAAAGACATTGAGAAGGCAATACAGTTTCCAAATTCAGCTAAGGATGAGAACGGGCGTTTGCTGGCAGGGGCCGCTGTTGGAATTGCGAAGGATACTATGGAAAGAGTGGATGCCTTGGTCCAGGCACAGGTAGATGTCATAGCCGTTGATACAGCCCATGGTCATTCCAAAAATGTATTGGACATGGTAAAAAGAATTAAGAGCAAATATCCGGATCTTCAGCTTATTGCAGGGAATGTGGCCACTGCAGAGGGCACCAGAGCATTAATTGAGGCCGGAGCAGATTGTGTTAAGGTAGGTATCGGTCCGGGTTCCATCTGTACCACCCGTGTGGTTGCAGGAATCGGAGTGCCTCAATTTACTGCCATTTATGATTGTACACAGGAAGCAGACAAATATGGAATTCCTGTTATAGCAGACGGCGGCATTAAATATTCCGGCGATATCACCAAGGCGATAGCAGCCGGTGCTAGTGTTGTCATGGTAGGCAGTCTTCTGGCGGGAACTGAAGAAAGTCCGGGGGCTACTGAGATATATCAGGGCCGCAGATTTAAAGTATACAGAGGCATGGGCTCATTGGCTGCCATGGCATCGGGCAGCAAGGATCGTTATTTCCAAGAGGATACCGACAAAATGGTTCCCGAGGGGGTGGAAGGTCGTGTACCATTCAAAGGGAAGGTGAGCGATACTGTTTACCAGTTAATGGGGGGGTTGCGTTCCGGAATGGGTTATTGCGGAACACCTACTATAGAAGATCTGAGAACAAAATCTATATTTATTAGAATAACAGGAGCCGGCTTAAAAGAAAGCCATCCGCATGATATTTATATCACCAAGGAAGCTCCCAACTATAGCATAGGTGTGTAGACAGATTTAGCGCACGGTCAAATCTTTGTGCCTGACCGTTAGGAGGAATGAGTTTGAAACATAATGAAACAATTATTGTGTTGGACTTTGGAGGGCAATACGGTCAATTGATTGCCCGAAAGGTGAGGGAAGCTAAGGTATATTCTGAAATCCTGCCTTATAATACAACTTTGGCGCAAATCAGAGAGCAAAACCCGGCGGGTATCATCCTGGCTGCGCCTTCTGCAAATCATTCAGAACTTAAAATCGACACAGGAATTTTTCGTTTAGGCATACCTGTACTGGAATTTTCCGGTAAAGCTGACGTACACACTCCATCGGCTGAAATCAATTTATATGCAATAGAAAACAAAGAACAAAAATTGCATATAGCACATATACATCCTGAAGAGCTTAATATGACTCCGGGTGAAAAGATGCTGGCTGATTTCCTGTTTAACATCTGCAGTTGTATGGGAGATTGGACCATGGCAAATTTTGTTGAGAATTCTGTTATTGATTTAAAGCGCCGGATAGGAAACAAAAAGGTGCTTCTTGCCTTATCTGGCGGCGTTGACAGTTCTGTAGTGGCGATGCTCATCCATAAAGCGGTGGGCAAAAACTTAACCTGCATTTTTGTAGATCACGGACTTCTGCGCAAAGACGAGGGTGACCAAGTAGAAAAGGTTTTCAAAGAAAAATTCAAACTGAATCTGATACGAGTGAATGCCCAGAGACGTTTTCTTTCACGTTTAAAAGGGGTTACAGACCCGGAAGTAAAGCGGAAAATAATTGGGGAAGAATTCATTCGTGTATTTGAAGAAGAAGCGAAAAAGATCGGACAAGTGGATTTCCTGGCACAGGGGACAATTTATCCTGATGTAGTTGAAAGCGGCATAGGAAACGCTTCGGTTATAAAAAGCCACCATAATGTAGGCGGTTTGCCGGAGCATGTTGACTTTAAAGAGATAATTGAGCCTATAAGGAATT
>JAAZHD010000292.1 GCA_012510895.1 Clostridiales bacterium | reverse complement strand
GTTTTGTACATGCTCTTAAATATAATGGATTTTCTGTTTCGGGTTGTAATGTTACTGTCTTAGGCGCTGGTGGATCTGCCAGGGCAATTTGTATCAGTTTAGCCGATGAAAATCCTAACTCCATTATAATTGTAAATCGTACATTTAGCAGAGCTGTAAAACTTGCAAATCTAATAAATGATTACAAGGGGAAAACATTAGTGGCAGCATCTCGCGCTATTCCTCATGGCGCTGATATCATTATCAATACAACAAGCTTGGGTATGTGGCCAAATGTCAAGGAAAACCCGCTTGATGGTACATCTTTGAATCCACGAACATTGGTGTGTGATATTGTGTATAATCCCTTAGAAACGGCTATGCTTCGATATGCGGCATCCCAAGGTTGTAAAACTTGTAATGGTATAGGCATGTTAATAGGACAAGGTTTAAGAGCAGTTGAAATATGGATGGAAAAAAAGCTGCCTGCTTCATCATGGCAGGTTATGATGGAAGCCTTAATGTTTAAAAACTTAACTAAAAATGATAATTAAGATTGATGCCATTTTGTGTTTTGTTTAAGTGCTGAATCAATGCAATAGCTGGCCCAACTCAAATGTTCTGTCTATTACTATATTTTCGAAGAAAATCTTTTTCAAATAAAATGTGCAGCTATAAATTTGATAATTAATATGAGAAGTCAATATTATTATTTGTTTGCTTGAATGAAAAGCGGGAGGAACATTAATGATCAATAGAAAAAGAAGGAGTTTAGGTGATATATTAATTGAATCAAATATAATAACTACTAATCAGTTGGAAGATGCACTGAAAAAGCAGAAGATAACAGGAAAAAAATTAGGTGAGCTTCTCCTGGAAGAAGGGCTAATTGATGAAATACAGCTTATGAAAGCTCTAGAATATCAACTAAAAATACCACACATTGATTTAACTACTCATCAAATTGATCCTGAAGCAACTAAGCTCATCAGTGAAAATTTAGCCAGAAGACATATGCTTATTCCGGTATCCAGAGATGAGGGGCTTGTTACTGTTGCTATGGCCGATCCACTTAATCTATATGCCATTGATGATGTAAATATAGCTACCGGTCTCAGTGTAAAACCTGCTTTAGCCCTTCGCAGCCACATTCAAAATGCCATAGAAAAGTATTATGGAAAAGAAAGCGCAGAAAAAGCAGTAGAAGACTTTACCAAAGAAGTTGGAATTGAGCAAATTTCGGAATTAGAAGAAGATATTCTAAATGAGGTAAATAATGCACCTGTAGTGCGATTAGTTGACTCAATTATACAACATGCTGCCCGGGCCAATGCCAGTGACATTCATATCGAACCATTTGAAAAAAACATAAGAATACGTTTTAGAATTGATGGAGATTTGCAGGAGATAATGACTTCATCTAAAAATACTCATTCAGCCATTGTAACTCGCATCAAAATTATGGGAAGGATGGATATTGCTGAAAAAAGATTGCCTCAGGATGGTCGAGTTGAAATGCAGGTGGATAATAAACCTGTAGATCTTAGGATTTCAATTCTTCCAACTGTATATGGAGAGAAAGTTGTTATTCGTCTGCTTCATCGAACTAATACAATATTGACAAAATCTCAGCTTGGATTTAATGATAAAAATATCGAAATGTTTGACAAAATTATACAAAGCCCAAGTGGTATTATTTTAGTCACCGGACCAACCGGAAGTGGAAAAACCACTACATTGTATGCAGTATTAAGAGAATTAAATAAAATTACTCGTAATATAATTACCGTAGAAGACCCGGTTGAATATCGATTAGAAGGAATCAATCAAGTTCAGGTTAATTTGAAGGCCGGTCTTACTTTCGCAAACGGACTTAGATCGATCTTAAGACAGGATCCGGATATTATTATGATAGGAGAGATCCGAGACAATGAGACTGCTGAAATAGCAGTAAGAGCAGCCATAACAGGACACTTGGTTTTAAGTACAATGCATACTAATGACTCTGCTTCTACTGTGTCAAGACTAATAGACATGGGTATAGAGCCATTCTTAGTATCTTCCTCAGTTGTCGGCGTTGTTGCTCAAAGACTTGTTAAAAAAATATGTACAAACTGTAAAATAGAATATAAACCTGGACTAATAGAGAATTCGCTGCTTGGGCTGGAAAGCAACGAGAAACTTTATAAAGGAAGAGGTTGCAGTCTATGCAATAATACTGGATATAAAGGAAGAACAGCTATCCATGAGATTATGCTCATGACTAAAGAAATCCGTGAACTAGTGGAACAAGGGAGGTCGATAGATGAAATAAGGAGAATTTCAAAAAAGCAGGGCACTCTTACCCTAAGAGAAAGTTGCAGTCAGTTAGTTAGGAATGGAATAACCACCACTGAGGAAATGCTAAAAGTAACATATAGTCTGGATTAGGTGGTGATTTGATGATGAGCATTAATGAGCTATTAACAGTGGCAGTACAAAAAAATGCATCTGATATTCACATAACTGTCGGTGTTCCGCCTGTGTTGCGAATAAATGGTCAGTTAAGATTTTATGACAAGGCGAAAAAACTGACACCTGAAGATACAAAGAATTATGTGTATCAGATACTGAATGAAGACCAGTTGCTTAAATTAGAAAAACATGGTGAACTGGATTTGTCGTACAAGTTACCTGGTGTGTCGCGTTTCCGTGTAAATGCCTATAAACAACGCAGCAGTTATGCACTTGCCATCCGTGTTGTCAGTATTAACCCACCGACTTTGGATATGCTGGGATTTCCAAATAGTTTGAAAGAAATGGTAATGAAACCTAGAGGTTTAATACTGGTAACCGGTCCCACGGGTAGCGGAAAGTCTACCACACTGGCAGCAATGATAGATCATATTAACCGAAACCGTAGTTGTCATATTATAACCCTGGAGGATCCCATAGAGTATTTGCACAGACACAATAAAAGCATTATCAATCAGAGAGAAATAGGCAGTGACACCCAATCTTTTGCAAAAGGACTTAGAGCTGCACTAAGAGAGGATCCTGATGTTATTCTTGTGGGAGAAATGCGGGATATTGAAACCATTAGCATAGCAATTACTGCCGCAGAGACTGGTCATCTTGTTCTGTCTACTCTACATACTATGAGTGCTGATCAAACTATAGATCGCATTATTGATTCCTTTCCCAGCGAGCAACAAGCCCAAATCAAAATTCAACTGGCTGGTGTAATAGAAGGTATAATAGCACAACAATTGCTTCCTTTGAAAAATAATCAAGGTAGAGTAGCAGCTCTTGAAATACTAATAGCGAATAAAGCCATTCGTAATTTGATACGAGAGGGTAGAAGTCATCAAATCCAAACATCGATTCAGACCGGTTTAAAAAGTGGTATGCAATCTATGGATTATGCCCTGGCAAATTTAGTACGCCAGAATCTTATTACAGAAGAAACAGCTATGCAACGCTCTATGGATGTAGAAATATTAAAACAGCATATGAGAATATTATAGCATCATGATTAGAAAGCTTCTTGATTCTCTCTAAGAAAGGAGAATATGTATGCCACTGTTTGAGTACCATGCAATCAACCAGGAAGGTAAGAATATTAGTGGAAGATACAATGCTAAGAATCGTCATGAAATTATACAAATGCTTCGCAGTAAGAAGTGTTATCCCGTTAGGATTAATGAAGTTTCAGCGGATACAGATTTGAGCAATATTAAACTATTCAACAAAATAAAAACTAAAGATATTGCTGTCTTTGCTAGACAGTTTTATGCCATGCTTCATGCAGGAGTTACCGTTATTCAATGTCTAAATATTTTACGCGTTCAAGTAGATAAACCCCACTTTCGTTCAGTTATTGATAAGGTTTATGAATCAGTTCAAAAAGGCGCTTCATTATCAGAAGCAATGCGGGAACACCAGAATATCTTCCCTGAATTGTTTGTTAATATGATTGAGGCAGGGGAAGCAAGCGGCAACTTGGATAATATCATGGATCGTATGGCTTCCCATTATGAAAAAGAATCAAGAATACAAAGGAAAATACAAGGCGCAATGACCTATCCCATTATACTAGCTGTAGTTTCAGTTTTAGTAGTTGTATTCATGCTGGTCGCTATACTGCCCACCTTCTTAGGTATGTTTGAAGGCAGCGGATTGCCTTTACCAGCACCTACTCGTATATTGTTAGGAATTAGTAATTCACTTAGACAATACTGGTATCTGTATATTACGGGGTTAGCCTTCATTTCTTATGCCATAAGACGGTATATTAACACAGAAGAAGGTAGAAAACAGTTCGACTTTTTAAAGCTTAAATTGCCTATTGTTAAAAATCTTGTCATTAAAGTATCCATTTCTAGGTTTACACGTACACTGTCCACATTACTTGCCAGTGGAATTCCTTTGTTGCTGGCTATGGATATTGTAGCAAAAGTCGTAGGTAACCGGGTAATATCGGACGGAATATTAAGTGTAAAAGAAGATCTTCGTATAGGCCATGAGCTATCAGGTCCAATACAAAGATTAGGTATTTTTCCCCCGATGGTAGATTCTATGATCAGAATAGGTGAGGAATCCGGTTCTTTAGAAGATGTATTATACAGGACTGCCAATTTTTATGATGAAGAAGTGGAATCAGCTGTTCAAAAATTGACATCTATGATGGAACCATTGATGTTAATTGTAATGGCAGTTATAATCGGATTTCTAGTAATAGCGATGTATCTCCCAATGATTGATATGATGCAGACTATATAAAGTAAAGAGGTGTTTATATTGAGCCGTACACTATTATGCCTGGACCTTGGCAGCCAGAATATACATGCGGTTGTAGGTAAGTGCTATAAGGGTTCTATAGAAATAAAAAAAGCGGCAGAAACCGTTATACCTCAAAATACCTATCTTGATGGCCGGATAGAAGACTTTGAGGAATTAAGGTATTCTATAAATCAATTATTGAATGTTAATAAAATCAGAATAAAAAACACTGTTTTAGTTATCCAGAGCACTTCAATCATAACCAGGGATATAATATTACCTGCCACTGATCGCCAAAACTTAACCAATATGGTTAAATAT
This sequence comes from Clostridiales bacterium, assembly GCA_012510895.1. Classification (GTDB taxonomy): domain Bacteria; phylum Bacillota; class Clostridia; order Caldicoprobacterales; family DTU083; genus JAAZHD01. The sequence goes on along the minus strand of JAAZHD010000292.1, from coordinate 1,806 downwards.
GAAATAGAACAGTTCCTTCCAATTATAACTACAGAATATGTCATCGAATACGCTATAGTCGATGAACTGCAGGAGGAAGGGTTAAAAAAGTATAAAATCCATGTTGCAGCTATGCCAAAGAGTATGGCAGACAGTTTGCTTAATCTTGTAAGAGAATGCGGACTAAAACCATTTGCATTGGATACTCATTTTAATGCTGTCTCCAAACTATTTTCCCGTGAAATTTCTATTAACGGAGAAAGACTGGAACAGGGAAAAACAGCAGCATTTATCGACTTTGGACATAACAGCATAGCTATTCACATTTTAACAAAAGGCAAACTTGCGTTCAGTCGTATTATCAACTTAGGAGCAAATCTAATTGATAAAGAGATTGCCAGTTCTTTTCATATTACTCTTGAAGAAGCAGAGACCAGGAAATTCCAAAATTCAAACCTAGATCCCAATGATATGGTAGAAGGATCATTTGATTCATTTAACTCAGTTATTCGTTCACAAGTAGATATCTGGCTGTCTGAAATACAAAAAGTCTTTCAGTATTATATCAGCAGGGATAGAGGTAATCAAATCGATGGTATATATATATTGGGAGGTTCATCCAGATTAAAAGGTTTGCAAAAGTATATGGAACAATCATTGAACACTAAAACCAATGCCATTGATCAGCTGGATATTATTAGAGAAAGTAAAAAAGCTAAAGACTTCAGCCTAAGAGAATATATTAATGCAATAGGAGGATTAATTCGTAATGAGTAATCTAATGTTGCGGAAAAATGACTTCAATTTTTTCTCTGCCGAACTGGAAGTAGAAAAAATATCTAAAAGGAAAATTATTCTTTTTTCTATAGTCATTCTTTTCTTTATTATAATAATTGCGGGAGCATATTTTATTTTTGAGAATAAGATTTCTTCTATTCAAATGCAAATAGAAGACCTTGATGCTTATTTGACTTCAGATAAAGTAGCTTCAAGTCGAAAACTTGCAAATGAAAAAAGAAATGAATTTAAAAACTTAGAGGAATTTTATATTTCCTTGCAGGATTTTAACACATCATTACAGAAATTAAATACTATAGGAACAAAATATATAGAAAAAATTACATCAGCTATTCCACAGGGAATCTTTTTCGAAAGTATCTCCTTATCCGGGAATCAGCTGCAGATTCAGGGAACAGCACCTAACAGACAACTAATTGCAGAGTATCAAAATAATCTTCAAAGCTTAGATATATATTCGGAAGTATATGTTTCGAGTATTTTTACTTTGGAGTCCGCTTATTCTTTTGAACTAAGCTGTCTTTTAAAGGATGTGATTAATGATGAAACTAACTAAACGCGAAATTTTGTTGTTAAAAATCGCAGGACTGGCAGCATTAGTAGCTATATCTTATTATTTTGTTATATATCCGGAATTGGATAAATTATATGCAGCACAGGAACAATTGATGATAAAAACCCAAGAAGTAGAAACAGTGAAAAAAGAAATAGAATCTATACCAGAATTAGATGAAGAAATAAATATTTTAAAAGAAAACATAAAAAATTCTTATCAGGAATTCTATCCTAATATTCAACAGAAAAAAATCATTCTGATATTGGACGAACTTTTAGAAAATTCTGGGGTTAAAGCAGGTTCTCTTGAGTTTTCGCAATCTATTAAAGCAGTAAATAATGATGTTGATAATTCGAATTCCGAAAATACCGAATCCGATGAAATCAGTAATATTGAAAATGATACTACAGAAGCATCATCATATGAAAATTATAAGTTGAATGCATATTCTATGTCCATTCAAGCACCTTTGC
>JAAZHD010000291.1 GCA_012510895.1 Clostridiales bacterium | reverse complement strand
ATTACAATTTCACATAATCTTTTACGTTCTTCCTTTTGCATGACCAGCCCTTCACCGGTCGCGCCGCAGATATAAAAACCGTCTGCCCCCAGTGAAAGCTCATGTTCCACAAGTTTACGGGCAGCCGACTCGTTAACTGTAACATTGTCACTTGAAAGCGGGGTTATAAACGCCGGCATAATGCCTTCAAATTTCATTTTTATAACATCCTTTCGAAATAGAACTAACTAAACTCCATTATACCAGAAAATCCATTTCAATAGGCTGCTTATATATTCTTAAGCATATTGATTTACAACAAATAATCGCAGATATTGATTCAATATCTTTATCTGCGAATCTTCATAAGTTAACAAAGAATATAATTAAGGCTCTATAACATTTACTGAACATCTATTTTTACCGCGTAATAGGCTGTGCCCTGATCCCATTTTGCATATACTTCATATATTATTTGTCCTTTTCCATCTGCTTTGAAAGATAAATCTTCAACCTTCACCCTTTTTACGATTTGGCTTTCATCCCAGATATTAACAGTTACTTCTTCGGGAGCTTTTTCAAACTCCAGTTTTACATCAGAGCCTGAACCAGATTTTAGCTGAATTGTCTGATAGCTTACTAAACCGGGAGGTATGTCTGCATCCGCCTCTATATCGGTAAAGGTTCCGTCACCGTTGTCATATGACCAGCTGTAAGTTCCAAGGACTGCAGCAACTTTGCTATATTCAGAGATGACTGTCAACTCAGGAGGCTTTTTCAGAACAGCTTCTGTATTTACAGCATCGTCAATTTCTTTATCCTGCTGACCGCAGGCACATAAGAAAACAGCCAGCAGGACAAACAAAAATATTTTTTTCACAGTTGAAAATTGTAATCTCACTTTGGAAGGTTGCTGATGCAAAATTGGTCCTATCATCAATTAACCACTCTCCTCAGTGTCATAAATTGCAATAATGTATGGATAATCAGGATTATACTCAGTCAGCTTCTTAGGATTTTCAACACATCCGGCAGGCCGGATATTCAGTCCTTCCATGTTCAGAGCCTTGTCCCCAAGGTCTTTCCTGTACTGATCAGCAATCCGGTTTAGCTCCTTCACAATATCCGGATATTCATTGTAAACATTGTTCATTTCGCCTATATCTGCTTCAAGATCATAAAGATCATTGATCTCCTGATCACCTTTCCTGAAATGCAGTTTCCATTTCCCAACCCTGATCGCTTCAAGATTGTCCAAATGATAATATACTAAGGTGTCCCTCATATATTCCCCGGATGAGTTTTCAAAGAGTAAGGGAGTCATATCAACTCCGTCAATAACTCTGGTCTGATCCGGCTCTGCACCTGTCAGCCTTGCCAATGTAGGCAGGATATCAATGTTGGAAGCAATACGGCGGCATACTCTGCCTTCTTTTATTACTCCCTTCCAGTGCATTATAAAGGGTACTCTCATGCCGCCTTCCCAGGTTGTCGCTTTCCTTCCCCGCAGAGGACCGTTGCTGGCTCCTCTGTCTGCCAGAGAACCATTATCAGACGTAATAATTATTAGAGTATTTTCATAGAGGCCCAGTTTTTTCAGTTCATGCACCATTGTGCCTACGGCCCAGTCTACACATTCAACACATGCGCCAAAATTGCCGTTTTTTGACTCCCTGACAAATCTCTCGGGAGCGTAGAGAGGGAGGTGAACCTGAAGAGGAGCAAAATAGAGGAAAAATGGTTTATCCTTATTGTTTCTTATAAATCTTATTGATTCTTCCACATATCTCTCGATAAGTCCCCGCTGGTCAGGCTGTTCCTGAATGACCTCATTGTCTTCCATAAGCGGCAGGGGCGGGAAAATTCTATCAAGTTCTTCCATACTGCCCATTCTTTTTCTGCGCTGCCGCCCCATATCATTGCTGTAGGGAAGTCCGTAATAATGATCAAATCCATGATTAAGCGGTAAAAATTCCGGCTGGTCTCCGCAATGCCATTTACCGATTGCACATGTGGCATATCCCGCTTCCTTTAATATGTCTGCAATGGTGGTCTCCTCCGGATTAAGCCCAAATCTGTCTCCCGGCCTTAAGACGGATTTGCCGTCAAAGCTGGAAAAACCAATCCGTTTGGGATAACATCCGGTCATCAGGGCTGCTCTTGACGGTGAGCATACAGGAGATGCAGAATAAAAATCTGTAAATATGATTCCTTCCTTTGCGAGGGCGTCAATAAAAGGAGTTCTGTTGACTTTGGAACCGTAGCATCCTAAATCTCCGTAACCAAGGTCGTCATAGTTAACGAGCAGAATATTCGGTTT
>JAAZHD010000290.1 GCA_012510895.1 Clostridiales bacterium | reverse complement strand
CCATAATCCCTCTTCCATTGTTATTGAAAATTATTATTACATCAAAAGATAGCCAAAAGCGTTGAATTTATAGCCGATTATAATTATACCCAGGGTAACAGTGCCTACAAATATAGCTAGAAGCTTCATCCTAACAACTTTCTTCAGCATAATCATTGATGGAAGCGAAAGAGCTGTTACCCCCATCATAAATGACAGGGCTGTACCAAGTCCGACTCCCTTTAAAACTAAAGCTTCTGCGATAGGCAGAGTTCCAAAAATATCAGCATACATGGGCACACCTACAAATGTTGCTATAAGCACTGAATACCATTTATCCTGCCCAAGTATTGCAGAAATCAGATTTTCCGGTATCCAATTGTGGATAGCTGCGCCTATACCAACCCCAATGAAAATATATAGCCAAACTCTTTTTATTATGTCGAGCACTTGATCCTTTGCGAAATTCATTCTGTCGTCAACGGTCAATTCCTCCTGCTCTATATCCATAACCTTGGTTCCGAAGACAAAAGGCTCTACGTACCTCTCAAGTTTCATCTTACTGATAACCGTCCCGCCTATTACTGCAAGCACAATGCCTACAGTAACATAGGCTATAGCTATTTTCCAGTTAAAAATACTTGCCAGCAAAATGATGGATGCCAGATCTACTAAAGGTGAGGATATCAAAAATGAGAATGTAACACCAATAGGCAATCCAGCGTTTGTAAAGCCAATGAATAAAGGAATTGAGGAACAGGAACAAAAAGGTGTAACAGTACCTAAAAGAGCGCTCAATATATTAGCTGATATACCATTTAATCTGCCCAGTATTTTCTTTGTCCTTTCAGGTGGAAAATAACTTTGTATATATGAGGTTACATAGATTAATACAGATAGCAGTATGAATATCTTTATAACATCATATATGAAGAAGTGGATGCTTCCACCCACTCTGGTATTTACATCCAAGTCAAACATTTTTTCTATAATATAAGTCACTAAATTGTGCAGCCATTCCATCTTAAATAACTGCTTATTTAGCCATTGAAATATTATCAAATCACAATCCCCCTAACACTCAGTACAACATTCACTGCAATCTATGCTTTTAACTTCTATACTATTGAATAAGCCCTTTATCGCAGCCAGTGCTTCTTCGTTTATGGAATATTTCATCCATATGCCATCCTTCCTACCCTTCACTAATCCGCTTTCGCATAGAGTTTTCATGTGATATGAAAGAGTAGGTTGGGTAATGTTGAATTCCTCAAGTATATTACAAGCGCACAACTCTCCATCAGTAAGCATAAGAAAAATCTTTAGTCTTGTTTCATCACTTAATGCCTTCATATATTGGGCATAATCTTTATAACTCTTTCCCATTGTCTTCACTCCAAAACACTTTTTTGAGCATACTAATTTTAACAGCAGCAGCTATTTTTTGTTTTATCACTGCAGCATTGATTTTTATTCTTAATAGCTGTATAAAACTTTTTAAGATTCTCCGGTAATACATATTCACTATCTTCGTCTTTAACATCTTCATGACCAAATATGCTTCTTAACAATCCTTCCACTATAAGAGCTGTAGGTGGTATAGAATATTCTTGACCCTTATATACCCAAACCCGACAATCTACCTCATCTCCACATAGTTCTCCGCAAGAATCGCATGGTCTTTCCT
>JAAZHD010000289.1 GCA_012510895.1 Clostridiales bacterium | reverse complement strand
TGTTTCGCCATGCTCTTTTTTATCGCTTAAATGCGAAAAGCTTGCTTTTTTAGCTGATTCCCGAGGCGCCTTTATCTGAAAATGCTCGTTGTTAGCGGCCGCCATGCTATACTGGTAATTCCGGGGGGTATGGATATGTGTTCTAGCTTGCTTTCTCCCTTCATCCCTCGGCAAGTAAGCCCTCAGCATGGCGGAATGAGTATGTCAAGGATAAGCCACGCTTTTGGCCCTTGACATGCTCATTAGCGATGTAGATTTTACTTAGTATATTTTTTGGTGTAAAGGTGACATTTTCACTGATTAAAACCACTCGCTTTTAGGTGACATTTTCATAGATTATTGACAGACAGATTTGAAAGGTTACAGAAACCTTATTATCAGACCCTGGACAAGCCCGATTACCCCGCCCAGAATGCCGCCTAAAAGCTCAATGTATTTTAATTCCCTGCCGGCTATATCAAGGATAAGCCTTTCCACTTCCTGCAGCTCCAGGCTGTTAATCTGTTCTTCCACCATACTGCTGATATCGATTTTCTCAACGGTTTGTTCTATCATCTCCACCAGGGAATTGTCAATAAAGTTCTCTATTTCCTCTGTCAGCACCATCTTCAGGCGAGCCAGCAAGGCCTGTGTTATCCCTTTAGGTATTATGGACGGAATCTTATCTTCAATAACGGATAAAATTTTTACCCGAATAATCCGAACAAGCTCGGCCTTATTTTCTCCCTCAACAAGCCTGCCGGCCATATACTTTACTGAGACCAGCTGCTCTTCTACAGTTTTGCTAATGCTTGAGGTAATTTCCGCCCTGCGCCTGGGGATGAGGCCCTGGAACTCAATTTGGGTAAAAGGAATGCGCCAGGGCTTTAGAGGTCTGAACAACATCTTTATGGCTACAGTGTTTGTGAACCATCCGATCAGGGCGCCTGCCGCAATCATTATAATTATTTCTATCAAATAAATTCACCTCATATGGCAAGCATAATTATCCGGATATACATTCTATACCATCATAAGATGAATTGAAAGGCCCAAATTCTGCAAGCCTGCAAACAAATTGACTCTTACTGCCGGGGCAGAATTCCGTCCCTGGACATTATCACTCTGCCGTTAAATACATTTTTTATAGTATTTAACAGTTCTTTATTCTGTATGCGGTCGAACTGATGTATGGTGATTTGCTTTGGCGCTATGGTTATCAGAGAACTTATAAGCAGATCATCGTGGCTGATATCCCCGTCACCGATTTCCCTGGCCATATCTTCCAGAAACTCGTTATTTATAATGCGGAGATTGGAATCAAGCAGAGTATACTTTTTATCCTCTCCCATCAGAACATGAACTTCTTCAACCTTAGGTTCCTGGACTTCCACAAAGTATCTGAGCAGTTTTATGAATTCACTGTATTCTTTTTCGATGAGTAATTCATCAACCGCCCGGTCAACTGCCTCTTCCAACTCCTGCCTGAAGTCTTTTAAGCGAAACCGGATAAATCCTCCCAGTACCAGCTCATCGTTATTCTCCAGATGCTCCATGATCCTCTGCCAGACCCTGGCCCGCCACCTGCTGCGTATCACCTCGCTCCGGATCGTCGGATTTCCGCCCCACATAATGGCCATGGCATCCCTTAGTATCCTGTTCCGGTCTTCCTGCCCGAAATAATAATACTCATCCTCTATAATCTTTTCCACCATATAGGACTGAAGATCTTCCAGTATTATTTCCGATATGATGTTTGCCATATATTCCTTCAGTTTTTTCCGTATTTCGCCAATGTTAGGATTGTCCTTTCTGTCACTGATATAATTAAGAAATAATAAATCCCCGCTTTTTTTCTGTTCAATATTCAATCCATCAGGTTTCCCTATATGAACCTTACGAATAAGTGCTTTCTTTATATCTATGTCCCGTTCTTCCACCCCGATGGAAAAAAGCTGCATATTATCACTTCCCTTCCATCCTCTGAGATTCTATGAATATGCTTCTTTTCTTCAGAGGAATGATGCTTCTTCTCCAACGCGCTGTTACATTATATGCAATTTTTTTTGATAGTTTCCCGCATGACTAGTATTCCCAGCCATGATTTACAGCTTCGTTGTATTTAATGGTTATTAAGTAAGACAATGCAATATAAGAAAAAATAAAGCCGCAGAATTTTCCTGCGGCCAAATACCAATGCTTTTTTAATTTATGTTTTTTAAAGATTTTTTGCGAATCAGTCTGATTATTCCATAGGGTATTAAAAGTACAATGCCCAGTAAGAACAGAAAGGGGATGGCGCTTATGAAAAACAGCAGCACGCCTTCTGCAAATCTCCCGGCAGCTTCAATGGAGTCCCGGAAGCGTTTTCCTATCTTTTCCCACAGTGTAACCGGTTCCTTCTCGCTTTCTGTAATCCTTTCAACTTCCCGCACCTCTATTTCCAATGTGGAGTAAGCTACCAGATTATCGTATTTGCGAAGGGTTCCGGTTAAGCTTTCAATCTCATAACGTACGGTTGAAAGCTCCCGCTCCAGCTCAATAATATCCTTAAGTTCTTCTGCCCTGGAAAGTATCGTAAGCAGACGCTCTTCCTGAATTTCCAGAGATCTGAGCCTGGCCTCCGTATCAAAATACTGGGCAGACACATCTTCTCCCCAGCTTTCACTGCGGATTACGTTACCCAGCTCTCCAACCGCGTTCATGAAGTGTTCGAATTTTTCACTGGGGATCCGCACCTTATAGCTGGCAGTGCGCATGGGCTTGTACTTTGCATCTTCCCTGGACCAGCCCTGAATATTGGAGGAGGCAATAAAGCCGCCTGCTTCCTGCACCCTGCGCTGTATGGCAGAAGTAGTCTCTTCAAATTCCAGGGTTTCCACAGTCATTGCCCCTGACTTAATTATTTTGGACCCCATGCCGGCAACCAGCCGGTTAACCCCGCCGATGTTTTCGGTCTCCGGCATAAACTCTTCACTTCCGCCGGCTGTGTCAGCCGGGGGCCTTGCAAGATCTTCCGATGCCTGAAGCGACCCCTTCTCCCCGCCCCTGTTTATGCTTTCACCATATGAGCTATTTCCGATACTCTGTTCACTTGGGGCTTCATCTCTTGCTGACTTGCTGGAACACCCGGCTGCAATCAGCAGAATCAATACTATAGACACCAAAAGCAGGAAGGTTTTCTTCATCGCCTACCACTCCATTTCAAAATAGATTTTTTAACCGGGGCATGCTTAACTTTTCAAAATATTTGCTCTCTTAATTGTACTGACGACGGCGATGATGCTTTGTTTCACTTATATTTTTACCAGGAAAATTTATTTTTTCCCCAGTTCATATTTGTCGACTAAATAACGGCCTACATCCAGCATCATTTTTGCTGCAGATACTGCCAGTTCGTCAGGGAACTGCATGATAAACTGTTCAGCTTCAAAGGTAAAGTCTCCATTATATCCAATTTCTTTCAATGCTGTCATGACTTCATCCCAATTAATTTTTTGAGTGAAGGGAAGCGTATGACGGTCATGTACTTTATCATTGTCATGGACATGAAGCGCTTTAAGATGGCTGCCCAATGCCCTAATCATTTCTGCAGCTGATCTCCCGCCTGTATTTTCCATTTCACTGTGGCCGATATCCAGTAATGCTATGAAATAATTTGGATCCAGGGCATCCATATATCTTACAAATTCCTCAGGAGAGGAACATGTTGCAGGTGAAGCGGTTGCATCTCCTTCATACCAGTTGAACATATTCTCAACCGCAATTTTTACATTATTATCCTTTGCATAAGGAAGCAGGTTATTATAAAACTCCATATTGGTTTCCCAGACTGCCGAGTCTCCGCCAATTTTATGGCCCGGAAAAACAGCCGGATGGATTACTACACTGTCACCGCTCAGCATACCTGTTACCTCAATAGCCCGGACAAGGTAGGGAAAAATATGTTTGTTATATTCCTCATTGTTAACTAAATAGCTCGGAAAAGGAGCATGGGACTGGTTGCATACGATACCGCTTTCATCCGCTGCCTTGCGAAGATTTTTCACATAGGCCTTATAATCTTCGCCTCCTATGGGATGACCGCCCCTTGCTATATCAAACATGGAGAAATCATAGGCATCAAACCCAAATTCAGAAAGTTAGCGGATAGCACCTT
>JAAZHD010000035.1 GCA_012510895.1 Clostridiales bacterium | reverse complement strand
GGATTTTACGAATAACGTAACTGAAATAAAAGGGGTACAAACCTCGCTGATACCATCGTTTACGTGGATTGACGATGATGGTATACAATTGGCTTTTGATAGATTTTTACCTAGAAATTATCATGTTATACCTTTTGGAGCTAATACTCCAACAACAGAAAGACCTATCGAAAATTCTTTGACTGCGCTATTATGACATCAATCACTAAAAACAATCCTGAAGAAGGTGTGGGAGCGCCAAACTTTCAACCAATAACTAGGTTTGGATTCTGTCCTAAACTCCGTGGAAATTGAAAATGACAGCTCCAAGTAATTCTGATAGAATAAAGTTACTAACCAATATACAATCAGAATAACGAAAAGGAGCTGTCATAATGAAAGTATATCAGGAAAACAAGGGGTCCGTCAATGGAAGCATCGGGATAATCAACAGTGAATTACTATACGAAAAAGCCCGTTATGGGCTGATGGAACTCTCAATGTCCCTAGGCATAGAGGTCATGCGCATGATGTTTGAAGAGGATGTAGAGCAGTACGCGGGACCAAAGGGTAAACATAGGACTGAAGGGCGCACCGGCTATCGACATGGCACCGAAAAGACCACAGTAGTAATGGGTGGCAAGAAAATTAGGGTGGACCGGCCAAGGGTCAGGGCCATGGATGGCAGCGGTGAGTTGCCCCTTGAAACACTCAGCGTCTTTCAATCAGAGGATCCACTTAACAGGGCCATCATGTCGAGACTTCTATCAGGGGTTAGCACCAGGAAATACTCCCGCACAGTTGATGGGGATGCTTCAGATACCATATGCACAAGCAAGAGTGAAGTAAGCCGGCGCTTTATTGAGGGTATGGACACCCTTATGCAAGAGTTCTTTACCCGAAGGCTTGCCCAAGACTATCCTGTTATGATAATCGATGGCCTGGAACTTGGCGGTATGACCATAATAGCTGCCATGGGGATAGACAGTGACGGTAAAAAGCGCATCTTAGGTATAGCCGAAGGTGGTTCTGAAAACAGCGTTGTTGTGAAAGGCCTGCTAGAAGATCTTATAAACCGGGGATTAGATGCATCACGACCAAGGCTGTACATATTAGACGGTGGGAAGGCACTTCATAAGGCTGTCATGGATACATTCGGGAAAGAAGCCTTGATTCAACGCTGCCAAGTACACAAGAAACGGAACGTATTGTCCTACCTGCCGAAATCAGAACAGGCAAATATATCTGTAGCTATGACCATGGCTTATCGGGAGTTTGAATACGAAGTAGCAAAAGATAAGCTTATAGGTATTAAGAATAATCTTGAGCACCGATACCCCAAAGCAGCATCAAGCCTTATGGAGGGATTTGAGGAGACGTTGACCGTACATCGGCTTAAGATTCCCGGACTGCTACGTGAGACTTTATGCAGTACAAACCCAATGGAATCCGCTAATTCCGCTTGCCGGGGTATAATCCGCAGGGTCTCTAACTTCAAAGATGGCGAAATGGCACTACGCCATGCAGCAGCAGGATTTATTACAGCAGAGCATGGATTCAACAGGGTTAGGGGATATAAGCAACTAGGTGTACTAATAGCAATGCTTGCCAATCAAGAAACTGATACTTTAGAAACCGGTACTGCATAAAACTTAGCTATCAGGAGCTATTTGGAGCAATACTATGAATCGCAAATTCTACGGAGTTAGGGACACGTTCCTTTTCTTTAGCGTAACTTAAAATCTCCTTTATTTTATTCTCGTCATAAGGGTCAACTGACATATGGGAATAAATAATGAGCCAACCATTATTATCATATGCGTTGTCGATTTGCTTTTTTATATAATCCAAAGTAGAACGTTTGTATGATACTCTTTCCAACCTAAATCTAGTT
>JAAZHD010000288.1 GCA_012510895.1 Clostridiales bacterium | reverse complement strand
GTTATGAGCGTAGTAGTGTCACCTACTCCTCCCGTACTGTGCTTGTCTGCCTTTACTCCTTCTATCCGGGACAAATCAACCTTTTCTCCTGAATCCACCATGGCTGAGGTTAGATAAGCAGTTTCCCCGCCTGTCATTCCAGTGAAGCAAACAGCCATTAAAAGGGCAGAAGCCTGGTAATCAGGTATGCTGCCTTCCACAAAGCCTTTCACAAAAAACCTTATTTCCTCTTCAGAAAGAGGCTTCCCATGGCGCTTCTTCAGAATGATATCCACAGCTCTCATTTTTCCAACTCCCCCTGCATTATTCTTAATTTCAACAACACTAGAAATCCGGAATACAGCAGATCTCATAATTATATGATTAAGAGCCCTTACTGCACAGTTATGGTAACAGAAAACTCCCCGTTTTCATTGGGTGACACAGTAAATTCGCGGGCTTCAAAACCGCCGGACAGGCAGAAGATAGGCTTCGGTTCTCCATCAAAGCCGGATGCAGTTATTATTACATCAGCCTCTCCCTTCTGTATAACTGCTGTGTTACCTTCCAAAGCACAGCTTTCCCGGTGTTTTGATATGACAGGCAGAACAAAGCAGGCAATGGACTTTTTATCCCCCGATACTTTTCCTTTTATTTGTACAGAATTATTGTCAAAATGATATTCAATATGGCAGAAAGTTGCAAAGGCAGAAACTTTTTGTTCAATATCCACAAGACAGGCATCCACGGATACAGTAACGCATTTATCCTCCTCTTTTGCAGATATGAAAGAGTTATAGTCATAGCATTGTGCATATTGTTTTCCTTCCCATTCATATGCAACTCTCGGTGTCAGGGATCTGTGCTGTGCTTTTTTCAGTGAAAGCTGCATGTTTACCGCTTCCACTATTGAGTAATCAGTCATGGATGAAGCAATAAGGGGGCCTGCATCCTTATGCCAAAGCATGGTCAAAGTGCCGCCGGATGCCTGTCCTCCCACAACATAAGGAAAGTCGTAACCGGTAATGGTTCCCCTGAAATCGCCCATGGCAATTTTATATGTGTCCGCTTCCTTATAGTAAACCAGGGGCGGCGGATTATCAGAGGGGATTGATACTCTCTCTGTGCCCTCTGCCCCTGCATCAAGGGCCATGGCCAGTACCTTGGCATGACAGAAGGTATGATGGACGCAGGGCGGTTCGCCGTGTTCATGATAGTGAGGGCCACCATGCAGGAGTCCGTCATGGGTGCATTCTTTATAAAGTCTAAAATTACGCAGGGCTGCCTCGGCAAATACAGGGTCATCTTTTCCCAGGAGGGCAAAGGCTCCCTGACATCCGTCTGAAGTACGGCTTCCCCAATAAGTCCATTTGGAATTGCGGGTGCCGAAGCTGTTATCCCAGGCACCGTCAGGCAGCATAAAGGACAAAAGCTTATAAAAGGCATCCTTTACTTTGGTCAGAACCTCATGATCCTCCATGACAAAGGCATATATAACCAGGGAGGGCATGGATTCCTCAGCATTATAGCCGATATCAATGGGGTAGCAGCCCCTGGGTGTTACTGCATCAATCGGTTTCCCTTCTCCTCTTAACAGACCGTTTTCGGTAAGATAGTCCATGCAAATATGGGCCAGCTCCCTTGCCCTTTTCTTATATGCCTCATTGTCAAAGTAGGTGCCCAACAAGGCCATGGCGGCAGAACATGCAGCAGGATAGTTTATAACCGCCCCGAATTCCTTGGTAAGGTTCTCATAAAGCCATTCTCCCATTAAAGCCAGCCGATCTTCCCATTTCTTCTTAGCAGCTTGGTCCAGTATGCTGCCGTGTTTGTCCAAGGTGTCGCATAAGGCAACGGAGGAAAAAACCGTAATGGCATTCCAGGTGCTTTGCCTGTCGTTATAAAAGCTGCCGTCATCGCAAAAGACATTATCACCCCAGTCAAACAAGGCCTTTGCGGCATTCAGGTATTTTTCATCGCCGGAAGCGTGGGCCATATACATGAAGGGATAAACTGCATCATGGCATCTGCCATGTATCCGGCTGCATGCGGGGCACATTATGCCCCCATCCAGTTCTTTTACGCCGGTATCCTTTATCTGAAGCTCAATTAATCTGTCACACCACTGTTTCAGCAGATCATAATATTCCTTATTCAACCAAAACACCCTTTCTGATTCTTTTTTGAATCTCCTTTATCAGCTGCGCACCCAGAGATCTTTGGTGCGAACCAGCCAGTCCTCGAGCCTTTGCCGCATTTCTTTCACCACATGAGGCATTTCCTTTGCAATATTCTTCATCTGGTAAGGATCTTTCTCAAGGTCATAAAGAATATGGGTTTCATTATCGTGCTTGTCCCTGACCGCAACAAAATAGTATTTCCTGTTCTGAACACCCCGGGCATCCACCTGGGGATTTATGTAATATCCTTCATCGATTTCAGGCACATAGTCAGTAAATATGCACTTTGCCTTGCTTTCTCCCTCCACATTTTCAGGAATCTGGTCTGAGAGCCCAAGCATCTCAAGAAGGGTGGGCATGATATCCGCCGGATTCAGGAAGAAGTCCTTGGTGCCAGGCTTGATTTTACCGGGATACCTGATAATAAAAGGAACTTTGAAACACTCATCATACCAGAGACCTTTATACATCAGCAAATGGCTTCCCATCATTTCTCCGTGATCCGAGGTAAATATAACTATGGTGTCATCTTTCAGCCCGCAGCGGTCAAGGGCATCCAAAATACGGCCTAACTGATCATCAACACCTGTAACGGCTGCAAAATAGTTGAGCACGTTTTCCCTGGCCAGCCGGCGAAAGGTTTCAGCCTTCTTAAACTGACCTTCAGGAATTTCTTCAGGCGCATCGGAAATCAGGGCATTAGGCCTTACCAAAAGCTCCTCCGAAGTTTTGTTTTTGTACATCTCCTTGTACTTTTCAGGAACCTGATCAAAAGGCATATGGGGAGGGTTCGGCGACCAGAAGAGAATAAAGGGTTTTTCCGGATCCCTCATTGAGTTGTCCTTGTTCTCTATGTATTTAATGGCAATATCCGCTTCGTGTTTAGGAGACCATTCGTTGATCTGGCGCACATTCTCCACAGGATCGTCGTTATACCAATAATGGGGGTTGAAATGATCATCATGGCACCCATATGAATACCAGAAATTAATATTGTGCCGCCTATGCCTGGGAGTATAGGCGTCCCAGATCTTTCCGTCATCCCGCATGGGGGCAATATAGGGAAGATCTGATGGCTCAGGCGTATCCAGATGCCATTTGCCGATATAACCGCATTCATAACCGTTTTCACTTAATATATCTGTCAGACATCTCTTATTGGGATGCAGGTATACACCGAACTGGGCAGTTGAAGTATTGCAGTTGCCTATAAGCCCGTTGGACCAGGGATACTGACCTGTTAAGAGCTGTCCCCTGTAGGGGCTGCAGACCGGATAGCTGGAAACCGCATTGTTTAAGACTAGTCCTTCACTTGCCAGTTTATCTATATTGGGGGTAATTACCAGATCCTGTTTTAAAAAGCCCATGGCAGACTGACGAAATTCATCCGGCATTACAAAAAGTATATTGGGTTTCTTCATTCTTATAGGTCCTCCTTTGAAATTTCAGACAATCTCACGCAGGGGAACGGAAGGCTCTGAATTCTTTACATTATCCAGGAAAGTGCCGATTAAATTCTCATCCAGGCTGTAGATATCCTTTGTTTCCTTCATGTGCCTGATCAGGTCATTTAAAAGTTCCCCGGCCTGGGATAAATATTCCTTTTCAAAAATGAGATTGACGGTCTCCTGGGGGTCTTCACTGATATTATAAAGTTCAAGGTATTTTTCATCTCTGAACATTGAAACAATCAGCTTATAACCGTCTTTTATAATGCAGCGCTGGGTATTTGCCAGGGATTTGTTTCCGTCATACTGCGAAAAAACTGCTTCACGCTTAGGTTCTGCACCTTTTTTAATTACATCCAAAAGGGAGCAGCCGCTCATTTTATGGGACGGATAATAGTCAATATATTCGCATATAGTAGGCATTACATCGACAGCACTGACATAATGATCAATCACTCTCGGCCGTATATTTTCCCCTTTGGGAAACTTAAAGAAGAGCGGTATTTTTATGGATTCTTCATACAGGCACATCTTCTGCCAAAGTCTGTGGGAACCCAGCATCTCTCCATGGTCGCAGGTAAATATGATCAGGGAATCATCATACATATTCTGCCTTTTTAGTTCTTCAATTATTATGCCTACACATTTGTCAAGCAGAGATACCAGTCCAAGGTATACCCGCCAGATTTCCCGCCATTCTTCCCTGGAGTACTTGGTGCCCCAGAAGCCCGGCAGATGATAGAGCTGCAGGGGCGACTGGCCTTCATACCATACACCAACATTATCAGGCAGATCAAAATCTTCATAGCTGACCTTTGAATAATAAGGCTCCGGAATATCAAATGGTGGATGGGGAGCCAGAAACATTGCATTAAGCAGAAAAGGCTTGTTGGGATCCCGCTTTCTGACAGCTTCCACAGCACCTTTTGCGAAATACCCGTCGGTATGCGCATCAAATCCCCACTCATATACACCGGTGGTGGGAATGGAATATGTACGGGTAGTTGAAAGCACATCAGATGCAACTTCCGGGCATAGACCCCTGAACTCCGGTCCCCCGGGCAAACGCATATTATTTTCCTTTATATATTCATGGTATGTACGGGTAAGGGTAATAAACTTTGTTTTTCCATCTTCTCTGGACTCCAAAGTATGGGGCAGGGTTCTGAAATGCTGCTTGCCCGAATGCCAGGAATCCCAGTCATTTTCCAGCATCTCATAAAGATTGGAAACAGGCTTTGTCACATAGGCTTCGGCACTGCCGGAGTTAATAAGGCATCCGTTCTCACAGGGGTAGGTGCCTGTAAAAAAAACACCTCTGGCAGGAACGCACAGGGCGCTGGCAGTATAAGCATTGGAGAAAACTGCGCTGTCTTCCGCCAGGGCATCTATAGCAGGAGTGAAACCCTTGCCCAGCACATCGTAGCGCAACTGGTCGGCCATAATTATTATTATATGAGGTTTCTTTTTCATGAAAATAAACCCTCCTCTTCTTTATTGGTTATTCTGACTTCATTCACACCTGATTTATATTATTATTTAATTATATCATTTATATTGAGTTTATGGGCATGACTTTGGCCGGATAGCAATCATATAAACGCAGCGGAAGGATTTTGTCCCTTTAGTATGGAATAACTTATATAACCTCTTTGCAGCTTATAATAAAAATTAAACCATAAGCATATAAAAGGCAGGATAAAGACATGAACACTTACAGTTTAAGCGCTTTAAAGAACCTGGATTTTGCCATATTGAACATTCACTCGAAGGAAAAGCATTGTGAACCGGGCTTTCAGATAATTCAAAAGCGCGGACGGCCTTTCCACGGCTTTCTCTATGTTTTGGACGGGGAAGCAGATTATATGCTGTATGACAATAAAAATCTTGTTGTTAAGAAAGGCGACCTGGTTTACATGCCAAAAGACAGCAAGTATGAGTCAAAAGCCAGCATTGCAAAACGATACAGCTACATAATAGTAAATATGGATATTATAGATGACTCCATGTCTGACATTGTTTTTACAAATGATATCAGCATTATATTAAACGCAAAGAATTCTTATTATGAAAACATTTTCAGGGAGATTAACAATGCCTTTGTAAAAGCAGGAATGGCTTCAGGCATAAAATGCAAGGCTCTTGTTTATGAAATGCTAAGCCACCTGGCTATGGATTTATTTAAAAATGGACTAGCTGCAAACAGGTATTCAAAAATTTATCCGGGCATTCTTTATCTGGAAGAGAATTACCACAGGAATATAACCATAAATGAACTGGCTGAAGTCTCCCACCTCAGCGTTTCGCATTTCAGAAGACTTTTTACCGAGTATTTTAATATGTCCCCCATTGAATACATAAACAAACTGAAAATAAAAAAAGCCTGCGAACTCCTAAGGAGCGGCATGTACACTGTCAGTGAAACTGCCGAAAAAACAGGCTTTACAAATATCTACTACTTCAGCAGGCTTTTTAAGGAAATTATAGGAATCAGCCCAAAAAAAATGATTGAGTAGGGCTTTCTGTATTAACCAGCGTCTTTTCCAGAACCCGGCTGCAATAGGAGCATTCATGGCATTTTTTATTGCAGTGGCTGGTAGTATCAAACCAGTCATCAGGGAACCTCTTATTATCGATCACGTAAGGAGCAAAGGCAGGCCCGTACCCGGGTTCAAACAGGTCCAAAAGGTTTCCGAAGTATTCCCCTTTGACATAAGACTGTATTACCATGCCGGGAAGTGAATGCATCCGAGTTGCCAGCTTTACCACATCAAAATACTCTTCATAGTTATGAAGATCTTCAGGCCTTACCCATGAATTCTGCAGAACGGAAACCCAGTTTTGCGGATCTTTTAAATAATTCCAGCACATATAGGGATTAAAACCGCTGATATTTAAAGTCTCCCCTATTTCAGCCTCATGAGCAACCATATTGTCATGAAAGGTTTGTCCGGAACAGAAGTTCATGCAGCCGCTGTTGGCCAGCATAAGCATTTTTTTGCCGTTTTTCTCTGACCAGTACTTAAGTTCCTTAATTCTTTCAAAATCCCTGTTGTACTCCCTCTGAATATAGAAAGAATCAAAGAGGCCGGCTGCATACTGTATTCCTTTTATCGTTCCGATTCTCATATTAACAGAAGCACGCACTTCGATATCCGGAAAATACTTTTTTACCGTATGGGCTATCATTGGGGATGCAGTAGTTACTATGTCCACGCCTCCCACTGCATAACCCAGATGTTCCAGGATGGAGCATATATTATTGCTGAGATATTGTGACATGGCATGCTTTCCGAAACAGTTTGCATTAAGCAGAAGATCCAGCTTTATGCCGTTTCTGCGCAGTATTTTCAACTCTTCTTCAAGGTGTTCCTGGGCCTTCCAGTATACATGCCCCCTCCTGTTGACAAGAGAAGACCTGCCTGACGGCAGGTCAAGCCATGGAAAATATACTTCTGATATTTCCTCATAAAAGGGCTCTATTATATCAGTGAAAAACTCTTCATTATCTTCTGCCAGCTGATAACCAACTGCAAATTTCATTTTATTGAGCTCTCCTTAATCCACCTTCATGTCTTCATCATCTTTAGAATCATCCGGCACATAATCAGACCAGTCCATAGTCCAGGGCTTTTTGGTTCTGAACGGCGATTTGAATTGGTTTTTAAGGACTCCGCGGGCCTCCAGATTGATCATGCATGCCCTGGTGCAGCCCCTGGCACCGCATACAGCCTGACCGGTGTTATAAAGGTTTCGCGGTTTATGATAGAAAGGAGAAATAAAGTTGGGCTTTAAG
>JAAZHD010000287.1 GCA_012510895.1 Clostridiales bacterium | reverse complement strand
GGCATCGGCAGTGACCGGCCGAATCACATCACCTGAGGAGGTAGTGGGAGAATGAAGGGCAGAGTAATTAAATACGGAGATAATGTGGATACGGATGTTATTATTCCGGCCAGGTATTTAAACAGCAGCGATCCTGCAGAACTGGCAAAGCACTGTATGGAAGATCTGGATAAAACCTTTACCGAGCGGGTTCGGGAAGGGGATATTATGGTGGCAGGGCGGAACTTCGGATGCGGTTCCTCCAGAGAGCATGCTCCCATAGCCATAAAGGCCTCCGGTATCAGCTGTATCATTGCTGAGACCTTTGCCCGGATATTCTACCGCAATGCCATTAATATAGGGCTTCCCATTATGGAATGTCCTGAAGCGGCCAGGGATATTTCCGAGGGAGACGAGGTAAGGGTGGATGTTGCGACAGGCACCATTGAAAACCTGACCACCGGCAAAGTATACAAGGCAGCGCCCTTCCCGGATTTCATGCAGGAAATAATTAATGCAGACGGTTTGATTCCGTATATGAGGGAAAGGATGGAGAGACAATGAAAATAGCGGTTATTCCCGGAGACGGCATAGGTCCGGATATTATTAAGCAGGCTTATAAAGTACTGAACCGGGTCTCCGAGGTGTTTGGCATGGAGTTTACCTTTGAAGAGATGCTCATGGGAGGCAGGGCTATTGATGAGATCGGCGTGCCCCTGCCGGAGGAAACCCTGAAGGTATGTCTGGAGAGCGATGCTGTATTGCTGGGTGCAGTAGGCGGCGAAAAGTGGGATACCCTGCCGGGGCATCTGCGTCCTGAAGCCGGGCTTTTGGGGATCAGGAAGGGTCTGGGGGTATTTGCCAACCTGCGTCCTGCCATTCTCTTTCCTCAGCTGAAATCTGCCTCTACCCTGAAGGAAGAAGTTTTGGGGGACGGGCTGGATATTATGGTGGTAAGGGAGCTTACCGGCGGCATTTACTTCGGACAGCGGGGCAGAAGTGAAGGCTCCGGAGGGCAGGAGGCCTGGGATACGGAAGTTTATTCGGTTCCGGAGATTGAACGGGTTACCAGGACAGCTTTTGAGATTGCCAGAAAGCGGAAAGGAAGGCTTACTTCCATAGATAAGGCCAATATACTTGAAAGTTCCCGGCTCTGGAGGGAGACGGTGGTTAGGGTGGCAGAGGAATACCCTGATATAGAGCTGAATCATATGTATGTGGATAATGCAGCCATGCAGCTGGTGCGCAATCCGAGGCAGTTTGACGTAATTGTAACCACCAATATGTTTGGAGATATTTTAAGCGATGAAGCTTCAATGCTTACAGGTTCCCTGGGAATGCTCCCCTCAGCCAGTCTGGGAGAAGGCAGTCTGGGTCTGTACGAGCCGGTTCACGGTTCTGCGCCTGACATTGCAGGCCAGGATAAAGCAAACCCCATAGCCACCATAATGAGCGTTGCCATGATGCTCCGCTACAGTTTTGACCGGGAAGACGCGGCTCTGGCTGTGGAAAGGGCTGTGGAAAAGGCCCTGGATAAAGGATACAGAACCGGAGATATTATGCAGCCCGGCATGAAGTTAGTTGGAACTGAAGAAATGGGAGATCGGATTGCAGCTGAGATTGCAGCCGGGTAATATATCCGGCAGAGCCGAAATCCGGGTTAAGGCTGTATAAAGTTCATTTTCCGGTTGTAAAGCCGGACATGGAAATATATACTTTATATTAATAGGATAAAGCTATCCATTCAGCAGTAACCTGGTTGGAGGGGTTTCATGTCTCTTTCGTCGAGAAGTTCATACACAGCCCGTCGATATCGGTATTATGTTGTTAATCGTAAAAGACTGACTCTCTTTCTTATTACAGCAGCTTTATTTATAATCTTTCTTGTACTTCTGATATTAAACCTGATTTCATCTCATAAAGGGCAGTATACAGTGGATAAATTTGTTTCCGGCGATCTGCTTATGTATTTTGAGCTGGAAAAGGAAATGGATGTACCCTGGTATTATCTTGCTGCCATTGATCTGGCAGAAGATATCCCGGAAACTGAGATTTCCCGGGAAAGATCCGCTGGAATTGCCCTTCATTTGACGGGGATGAAAAACCCGGAAGACCTGTCAGATTTTTTGTCCAGCTATAACAACAGCAAATCCTTTCACAGAAAGGTGGAAAGGGAAGTTAAAGCCTTGTCCCATATAAGGCTTATTGCTGAGGATAAAATCTTTCCTTTTGCGACCAATGCTGAGTACACATACGAGGATGGGTACGGGGATCCACGCAGCTACGGGGGCAGGCGGAGTCATGAGGGCATAGACATTATGACAGACCATGGAGTTCCCATCCTTTCAGTATGCGACGGCGAGATTGAAAAATCGGGCTGGAATGAACTTGGGGGCTGGCGCCTGGGTATCCGGGGGGCAAAGGACAATATCTACTATTATTATGCCCATCTGTCCCGCTATGAGGGAGATCCCAAACCGGGTGACAAGGTAAAGAAGGGACAGCTGATTGGTTATGTGGGAGATTCAGGTTACGGTCAGGAAGGCACAACCGGTGAATTCCTGCCCCATCTCCACTTTGGAATGTACTACGGCAAGGAAGGAAAACTTCGCCCTTTTAACCCCTATCCTTTCTTGATGGCCTGGGAAAGATAAAACGAGCATTTTTTGCATCAACAGTAAAGTTGTGATAGTATTTGTATACAAGCTTGCATCGGCATGTAAATAACTTATAATAAAAGGCATTCGCAAGGCTTTAGCTATAAAATGACGGTGAGAAAGGCGGAGGTTTATCTATGAATGAATTCAGTAAACTGATTAAAACAAGAAGGACGGTGCGTCGTTTCCTTCCTGATAAGATCAGCATGGATATTCTGACGGATCTGGCGGACTGTGCCAGGTTGGCTCCCAGCGCCTCCAACAGGCAGCCCCTTGCATTTCATATCATTCAGAAGGAAGATCTCCTGGAACCGGTTTTTCAAACCTTAAGCTGGGCCGGCTACATCAGGCCCAGGGGTACACCCAGGGAAGGCGAAAAACCAACAGCCTATATCGTTGTTTTATATAACAAAAAATTTCAGGAAACTGCCATAAGGCAGGATGCAGGTGCAGCCATACAAAATATTTTATTGGCCGCCTGGAGCTACGGAATCGGCAGCTGCTGGATAGGCACGGTCAACCGGGATGAATTGGCCAAAGTTATAAAGCTTCCGGAAGACTATACAATCGGTTCTGTAATTGCACTGGGTTATCCGGCAGAGAGTCCTGTAATAGAGGAATCGGAGCAAACCGTCCGCTATTATAAGGATGAAAATAATGTGCTCCATGTTCCCAAAAAGCCCCTGAAAAGCATTCTTTTTGTGGATTGACCTGCTCAGAATTATAAAAGTTATGAATAATAGATTTGATATATGAATATAGAATTAAGCGGGAAGCATATTCCCGCTTTTCTGCTGTTAATTTTCTTTCTTCTTTACAGATCTAAACAAAGGTGCTATAATGTTTAGCATACCGACCGAACGGTCGGTCGGAACCATAGGTGTAATGTTGGATATAATCTGCTGAACAGCAGGCAATTAAATTAAAGTCTGTTCAGCATTTAACTGTTTTACCAATATACATACATAACAATTTCGGCAGGAGGACATTGAATGCTATCAAGATACAGCGTTAATAGACCATATACAGTTTTTGTTGCAGTAATTTTGATTATTGTATTAGGGATAATATCCTATAATAATATGACAACGGATCTGCTTCCGGCCATGGAGCTGCCCTATATTGTCGTTGTAACCCCCTACCCCGGAGCCAGCCCGGAAAAAGTAGAACAAACGGTTACCAGGCCCCTGGAGTCCGTTTTGGCTGCTTCCAGCGGTCTTAAAAATATCAGTTCCATATCAAGTGAAAACTCCAGCATGATAATACTTGAATATACACAGGATACCAATATGGACAGCATAATGATTGAACTGTCCGGAAGCATTGACAGAGTTTCAGCAATGCTGGATGACGCAGTGGGTTCGCCCGTCATGCTGCAAATCAGTCCGGATATGCTGCCTGTAGTTGTTGCCAGCGTTGACAGGGAAGGCATGGATATTGATGAGCATTCCAGGTTCAGAGAAAAAACCATAGTACCTGCTTTCGAGACGCTGGACGCTGTTGCATCTATAAGCGCCGGCGGTCTTATACAAAAGCAGCTGGAAATTGTGCTGAATAAAGAGAAAATTGCCGACTTAAACAGTCAGGTACAGGCAGAAATAGAAAAACAGCTGGATGAAAAGCGGGAAGCGCTGGACAAGGCACAGGAGGAGATTGCCAAAGGCCGTCAGGCTCTGGAAGAGGAAGCTCCGGATAAAAAAGCACAAGTAGCAAAGGCCAGCGGAGAACTGGATAATGCCATTGCCAATTTAAACGCTCTGCTGGCTGAAGAAGCCAAACTGGAGGCCCAGAAACTGGCCTTTGAAAAAGAAAAAGCAGCCCTTGAACAGCTGGGCGATGTAAATGAATATCTGGATGAGATTTTTTCAGGAAACTGGGAAGACCTGCCTTCTGATATATACAATGCTATATTGGAGGCAATAAGGGACAGACTCTCCTTCGATTTTCCTGACCTGCCCCGGAGAGAAATGAATGAGCTGTACCAGCTTATCGTAGGGCTTTTCCCTGAGGATATAGAAAGCCTTTCTCCTGAGCTGTTTAAATCCATCATTGAGCAGATCAGGGACAGACTGCCTGCAGGACTTACAGAGCTTACCCAAAAACAGACGGCAGAACTCTACGAAGTTCTAAAAGAATTTTTCCCCATGGATTTGAGGATCTTACCCTCAGATATCTATGAGATAGTTATACAGAAAATAAAAGACAGGCTGCCTGAGGAATAACTGGATCTTTCCCGGGAGGAACTTTCAGAGTTGTTAAGCGGCGCGGCCAAGCTTCAGGCCAGAAAGATAGCCGTAGATATGGAGCTTCAGAATATAAATATCCGGCAGCTGACGCTGGCCGCTATGAAGCCCCAGCTGGAGGCCGGCCTTATAAAGGCAAGGTCAGCCCTTGAACAGCTGGAATCAGGCAAAATAACCATGGCAATAGAGCTGGCCAAGGCGCAGGTGCAGCTGGAACAAGGCCAGAAAGAGCTTGAAAAAGGGCTGGAGGAGTTTGAAATGGCCAGAGAACAGGCCCTTGAAGCGGGAGACTTGAATAAGATACTGACAGAAGATCTTATTTCCACCATTTTAACGGCTCAAAATTTTGATATGCCCGCCGGCTATATTATGGAAGAAGACGGCCAGCATCTGGTTAAAGTCGGAGATGCTTTCGGATCCGAAGAAGAAATAGAAGATATGATTATTGTCAGCATGGACCCGATTGGAGATGTGAGACTGAAGGATATCGCCGATATCAGGCTTGCAGATAATGCATCGGAAATGTATACAAAGGTAAACGGCAATGCGGGCATACTGCTTACCTTCCAGAAACAAAGCACAGCATCCACAGCGGCTGTTACAGATTCAATTAAAAAGCAGATAGAAGAGCTGGAAAGGCAGCATGAAGGTTTAAGGATAAGCCCCATGCTGGACCAGGGCGACTACATTTACATGGTGACAGACAGCGTTGTTGAAAATCTGCTGTACGGAGGGCTTCTGGCAATTGCCGTTCTGATTCTGTTTCTGCGGGACATAAGGCCTACAATAGTTATTGCCCTGAGTATACCCATAAGTCTTATGTTTGCCGTAACCCTTATGTATTTCAGCAATGTAACCCTGAATGTAATTTCCCTGGCAGGCCTTGCCTTGGGCGTCGGCATGCTGGTGGACAACAGCATTGTTGTTATTGAAAACATATACCGGCTCAGGAATCTTGGCACGCCTCCCAAAAAGGCTGCAGTTGAAGGTGCAAAGCAGGTATCAGGCGCTATTGCTTCTTCCACTCTTACCACGGTTTGCGTCTTTTTGCCCATTGTCTTTACAGAAGGTTTATCAAGGCAGCTTTTTACAGACATGGGGCTGACCATTGCATACAGCCTTATTGCAAGTGTGCTGGTGGCACTCACCCTGGTGCCTGTTATGGGAGCCGGCCTATTAATTAGGGAAAAGAAAAGAGAAAGAAAAATTTTTAACAAAATTCTTTCTGCCTATGAGAAAATATTAAGGTTCGCTTTACGCAGAAAGGTTCTTGTTTTGATTCCCGTAATCCTTCTGTTTGTTTTGAGCATTTACGGTGCCACTATTATGGGAACAGCCTTCATGCCCGATGTTGACTCTCCTCAGATGACCGCAGCCCTTACGGCTCCGGAAGGCATCAGCAGGGAAGAAATGTATGAGCTCAGCGACGAAATTATGAACCGGATTCTGGAAATTGAGGCAGTGGAAACCGTCGGCGCCATGAGCGGCAGTGAAGGAATAGGAATGCTTATGTCCGGAGCCGGGGGTTCAGGCAATCAGACCTCATTTTTTATACTTCTTAAAGATGAAAGAAGCCTGAGCAACAGGGATGTAGAACGGCTTATATATGAGAAAACAGAGGACTTGAATGCAGATATAAATGTTACTGCCAATAATATGGATATTACAATGTTAAGCGGCAGCGGAATACAAATAAATGTTAAGGGTCAGGATCTGGATACCTTAATGGAACTGGCCGATGAGGTGGCCCGAATTGTAGCTGAAGTTGAGGGAACCGCTCATGTTGATAACGGGATTGAAGGTGCGGAAAGGGAAACAAGAATACTGATAGATAAGGACAAGGCAATGCGTGAAGGCCTGACCGTAGCTCAGGTATACGCTGAAATCAGTTCAGCCCTCCAATCAGAGAAGCAGTCAACAGTACTGACCATGGATAATGACAGCTACCCTGTGCTGCTGGTAAAGGAAGATCAGAATGGAATCACACGGGAAAACATCGGTGAATTTACCTTTACTGCCAAACAAAAGGACGGCACCGAGAAGGAGGTTGTTCTTAAAAATATTGCCAGGATTGAGGAGGCAGACAGCCTGCGTTCGATTCGAAGGGAAAACCAATCCAGGTACATTACCATAACTGCGGAAATAGCTCATGGCTATAACATAGGGTTGGTAAGCCGCGACGTAGAAGCAGCACTATCAGGTTATGAGCCTCCTTCCGGATACGATATAAGTTTTGAGGGCGAAAATGAGATGATTAAGGATACTATGAGAGACCTGGTTATGATGATCGGTCTGGCAATTATATTCATATACCTGATTATGGTTGCCCAGTTCCAGAATCTGTTATCACCCTTTATCGTGCTATTTACCCTGCCCCTGGCATTTACCGGAGGACTCCTGCTTCTGTGGGCGGCTGATATGGAATTGTCTATTGTTTCACTCCTTGGTTTCCTTGTATTAGCCGGCGTGGTTGTAAATAACGGTATTGTTTTTGTTGACTACGTGAACCAGCTGAGAGAAAGCGGCAAGGAAAATGAGGAAGCCTTGATAGAGGCAGGTGTAACCAGGTTGAGACCAATACTGATGACAGCACTCACAACTATACTGGCTATGACAACCATGGCCTTAGGTTACGGCAGCGGAGCTGAGATGATGCAGCCCATGGCGGTGGTTTCCATAGGCGGCCTTACCTATGCAACGCTGTTAACACTGATAGTTGTGCCTATTATGTATGATGTGTTTGTAAGAAGCAAAAACAAAAAGGTGGAAATCCGGAGGGAAGAAAGTGAAACAGGTCAGGGAGTATTCTGAAAAGGAAAAATCCATATTTAAGGGAATTATGGACCTCTTGAACCAAGGCTGCGGCATACATGAGCTTAAGGTATCTGACATTGCGCTTGCAGCCGGCATAGGAAAGGGTACCGTGTATGAATATTTTTCAACCAAGGAGGAAATTATCCGGGAGGCTGTCAGCTACTATGTATACAAGGAATTTGATACATTCACTGCCTTAATCGACAAGCAGCAAAACTTTACGGATACCATATATGATATACTGAACCATACGATTGAAATGCTTAAGACCCGGTTTACCAGCCTCCTTTTCATGGTAGTCAGTCTGGAGGAATCGGATGTAAAGCAGCTGATTCAGGAGGATCGGACCCTTTTGCCCACGGTCAGGTCCGGCATGAATGAGTTTATTGAAAAGCTGTGTGATAAAGGCAGAAAGGAAAAACTGATAGGTGAAGATGTCAGTTTTGAAGAATGCAAACTGGTCCTGAACGGAATCTTAACTTCCTTTACCAACGAAGTGCTTTTTATGAGAAATAAATCCCTGCCTGGTACTATTCAGGATTCGGACAGCCTGCCTTCCCGGGTTGATATTCTGGCAGAACCTTTTATTGATGAGGAAGGCCTGTCAGAACTTAAGGACAGGGTTGTTAAGTTAATTCTTAAAGCTTTAAAATAAACCTCCTATATTAATGAAAGATTCTTCGCCCATCCTGCCCAAGAGGCGTTTCGGCGAAGAATCTTTTTTCTTAAAAAGACGGAAGTCATGTTGATTGACAAGACCCCTCCCTCTTGCTATACTGGAAACATTAAAAACAAAACAGCTTGTACTGATATATAACAAAACGCATAAGGCTTGCAATTAACGTTTATAAGAAAATTGTTTAAGGAGGGCAGCCAATGTTAAGCAATAGAATGAAAAATGGTTTGGAAAGGGCGCCTCATCGTTCCCTGCTTAAGGGAATGGGTTATACGGATGAGGAACTTGAGAGGCCCATAATCGGAGTGGTGAATTCAAAGAATGAATCCATACCCGGCCATATACATCTGGATAATATAGCAGAAGCCGTAAAGGCCAGCATACGCATGGCAGGAGGGTTGCCCATAGAGATCCCCTGTATCGGGGTTTGTGACGGCACGGCCATGAATCATGTGGGAATGAACTATTCTCTACCTTCTCGCGAACTGGTTGCCGACGGAATTGAATCCATGGCAGAGGCCAATGCCTTTGATGCCATGGTGCTCATACCCAACTGCGATAAAATTGTGCCCGGCATGCTTATGGCTGCCGCCAGAGTCAATATACCCACTGTTGTGGTAAGCGGAGGCCCTATGCTGGCAGGGCGCTGGAAGGGAAAAACCCTGGACCTGAACATGATGTTTGAGGCAGTAGGCTCTGTCCGGGCAGGAAAAATGACTTTGGAAGAAATAACTGAAATGGAACGCCATGCCTGTCCTACCTGCGGCTCATGTTCCGGCATGTTTACAGCCAACTCCATGAACTGCCTGACCGAGGTTCTGGGCATGGGGCTGCCGGGGAACGGAACCATTCCGGCTGTATATGGAGACCGGATCCGCCTGGCCAAAGAAGCCGGAATCAAGGTAATGGAAGTTTTAAAGAAGAACCTGCGTCCCAGGGATATACTGAACCTGGATGCCTTCGTGAACGCTCTGACTGTGGATATGGCCCTGGGATGTTCCACCAATTCTGTCCTTCACCTGCCTGCAATAGCTTATGAAGCCGGGGTAACCATAGATCTGGACATTGTAAATGAAATCAGCTCAAGAACGCCCAATCTGTGCAAGTTAAGCCCTGCAGGCCCCTATCATATGCAGGATCTTTACGAAGCCGGCGGCGTCCAGGCCGTAATGAAGGAACTGGCAGCAAAGGGTTTGCTGCACCTTGACAGGCCTACCGTCAGCGGGCAGACCATCGGCGAGATTGTGGAAGAAGCAAGGGTATTAACCAGGGAGGTTATCCGCCACGTGGACAACCCCTACAGCGAAACAGGGGGCATTGCGGTGCTCAGGGGCAACCTGGCGCCTGACGGAGCTGTGGTAAAGCGTTCGGCCGTAGCCCAGGAAATGCTTGTGCATCAGGGACCGGCAAGGGTGTTCGAGTCTGAGGAAGAAGCTTATGAAGCTATCCTGGGCGGTAAGATCAATAAGGGAGATGTAATAGTTATCAGATACGAAGGCCCCAAGGGCGGGCCGGGAATGAAGGAAATGCTGTCGCCCACCGCTGCCATTGCAGGTATGGGCCTTGATAAAGATGTGGCCCTTCTTACCGACGGCAGGTTCTCAGGAGCCACCCGGGGAGCATCTATCGGGCATATTTCACCGGAAGCCAAGGCAGGCGGTCCAATTGCCCTGGTGGAAGAAGGGGATATCATATCCATAAATATACCGGAAGGCAAACTGGATGTCCTGCTTAAGGACGAGGTACTGGAGGAAAGATTTAAAAACTGGCAGGCTCCCGAGCCGAAAATTAAGCACGGGTACCTGGGCCGTTATGCCAGAATGGTCACTTCTGCCAATACAGGCGCCATATTAAAATAAGGAAAAATTAAAAGCACCTGCTGCATATTCTCATATGCATAGGTGCTTTTCTTATGTAAATCCTTACTTTAAATCCTTACAGCCTGGATGCTGCCTCATGGTCCAGAAATACGGATACATCAGGATGCAGCTGCAGCACAGAGGCAGGAACTTCAGGGGTTACAGGGCCTTTAAGAGCTTCCTTTATAATCTCTGCCTTGTCTGCCCCATAGGCAAAGAGCAGAATCCTGCGTGCCTGCATGATGGTTTTTATACCCATGGACAGAGCCTGACGGGGCACCTGATCCGGGCTGTCGAAGAATCTGGAGTTGGCATTAATGGTGCTTTCGGTTAAATCTACCACCTGGGTAACCGAACCGAAGGGAGTGCCCGGCTCATTAAAGCCTATATGTCCGTTATGGCCGATTCCCAGTACCTGAAGGTCGATTCCGCCGCTGCCCTCAATCAGCTTTTCATAATTTTTACATTCTTCTTCAGGATCTGCAGCTTCTCCGTTGGGAAGGTGGACGGAATCCTGAGGGATGTCAATGTGCTTGAAGAGGTTTTCCTGCATGAAATTGTAATAGCTGCAGGGGTGATCCCGGGAAATCCCC
Source organism: Clostridiales bacterium (assembly GCA_012510895.1). Classification (GTDB taxonomy): domain Bacteria; phylum Bacillota; class Clostridia; order Caldicoprobacterales; family DTU083; genus JAAZHD01. The sequence goes on along the minus strand of JAAZHD010000287.1, from coordinate 2,283 downwards.
AGATATTCATCCAGATTAAAGGTTTTCACCTTTGCAAAGCTGACTTCCCCGGCCTTGTATTTTTTTATCAGATTGCCGTACATATCTATGGGAGTGGAACCGGTTGCCAGGCCCAGAACCGTGTTTGGTTTATTCTTTATCTGATTGACGATTTCCTGTGCACCTTTTAAATCGCATTCTTCCTTGCTTCCGATAAATATATTCATTAAATTTCCTCCTTATGTTTGTTATCGTGTATAATATTGTTATATCATAAAAGAAATTTCAATGAAAGGGTTTAATGGAAGAGAAGGCCACTTGAACAAGTCTACATCAGGAAAACAACCGAGAAACAAATAAAATTCCGGAAATAATGAAAGGAAGTGCATCTCAATGGGTAATCAAAGAAAGATTAAGGTAGGAGTTTTTGGTGCATACAGGGGGATGACCATGATCAACGTCATGGCCAGGCATCCCGATGCGGAACTGGTTGCAATCTGCGATAAGTATGAGCCCTTGTTGGAAAGATGCAAAAAGGTGGCGGAAGAAACCGGGTCCAAAATAACATACTATACGAATTTTGACGACTTTTTCAATCATGACATGGATGCCGTGGTTTTGGCCAATTATGCAAATGAGCATGCTCCTTTTGCAATAAGGCTTCTTTATTCAGGCCGACATGTGGTAAGCGAAGTCCTGCCTGTAGAAACCCTGGCCCAGGCTGTTCAATTGGTGGAGGCGGTGGAAAAAAGCGGCAAGGTTTATTCATATGCCGAGAACTACTGCTACTTCCTGGCTACCCAGGAAATGAAGAAGCTCTACAGGCGGGGGGATATCGGGGAGTTTATGCACGGCGAGGGAGAATATGTGCACAACTGCGAACCCATTTGGCCCCGGATTACATATGGAGACAAGAACCACTGGAGAAACCGGATGTATTCGACTTACTACTGCACCCACAGCTTAGGTCCCATTCTCACCATCACCGGGGAAAGACCTGTTAAGGTTGTAGGCTTTGAAACTCCCAATGCCGAATATATGGCAAAGCTGGGCTACGGCGGCGGCACCTCGGGCATGATTGTGGCTCAGATGAGCAACGGCGCAACGGTAAAGAGCCTTCACGGCAATTTGAAGAGAGAGCCTTCTTCGGTATGGTACTGCATTTACGGCGATAAGGGCATGATGGAATCGGACAGATGGCATGAAGGTGTGCACAGAATCCATCTCTTCAGAGACGAGGAAAAAATTACGGACTATGAAGTCAGCTATCGTCCCAAACCCAGAGTAACCTCCAAACTGGCTGCCATGACTTCCGGCCACGGGGGAAGTGATTTCTACACAATGCATTATTTCCTGGAAAAAGTTTTGGGCAGAGAAGACGGGGAAAACTGCATAGATGTATATCAGGCGCTTGATATGGGGCTGCCGGGCATTCTGGCCTATCGCTCTATATGCAACGGCAATGTGCCAATTACAGTTCCTGATTTCAGGAATCCTGAAGAAAGAGAACAGTTCAGGAACGACAGCTGGTGCACAAACCCCGAAATAGCAGGGGATGATCTGGCACCCCTCTGTTCATTCGGCAGTCCGGACATACCGGATGAGGTATACGAAAAAGTTAAGAAAATGTGGGAAGAGAACTTTTAAGCTGAAAGGTGGAAAGAAAATGGACTCCCCTAAAATCTGTCTTCTGCTCCTTTATTTGGAATTGTATGATAAATCAATGCCTCAGATAAGAGGTGAAGTCGAGAAGTTTGCCGATACAATCAGAAATGAGTTTATTAAAAGGAATGTGTCGGTGGTCTTATCCCCGGTCTGCAGGATAAAGCCGGAGTTTGACGAAGCCGTTAAAAACTTTGAAGCAGAAGGCGTTGATATAATAGTTACCCTGCACCTGGCCTATTCCCCCTCACTGGAATCCTATGAGGCCTTGGTATCAACCGATCTGCCGGTGGTTGTGCTTAATACCACTCCCAGTTATGCCTTTGACAACACTACCCCTGAAGCTGAGATAATGTTCAATCACGGCATCCACGGAGTGCAGGATCTCTGCAATTTATTAAAGCGGAACCATAAGGAATACCATATTGAAACCGGTCATTGGCTGAAGTCTGATGTCATAGACCGGGTTGTCTCGTGGGCCAGGGCCGCAAAAATGGCTTCAAAAATGAAAACATCCAGAATAGGCATACTGGGCATGCCTTTTAAGGGGATGGGCGATTTTGCCGTGCCTTTTGATGAATTAAAGAAAAACATAGGAATAAATACCATTGAATTTGATTTAGATGATGGCAGGGTCTTGGC
>JAAZHD010000286.1 GCA_012510895.1 Clostridiales bacterium | reverse complement strand
GTCCAGGCTGCAACCTTGCCCAGCCCGTAATCCCAGTGGGCCAGTATAGGGTCATCATCTTCAGGGCTTACCAGGACCGGTACTGCCCCGTCCTTGATTGTTGTAGTGATATATCCGTCCAGGGAGGGCACAGAATCAATGTCCCTCAGGATATCGGAAGCACCTTTGGCCTTGGGAAAGAATGTTTCATTATTGATATAGCTTCTGGCTGCCATATAGGTTTCCTTTGTAAATATCTTGGGAATACCGGCAAAATCATCGGTAAAGTAGTATCTGCCGTTTCCCAGGCCGGCCAGACGCTCCATCAGGCTTACATCAGCGCCCTGGCCTACGGCAACTCCCGATACGGTAATTCCCTCAGCAGCCATTTTTGAAACCAGGGCATCGAAATTTCCTCCCTGGGTATGACCGTCAGTCAGAATAATCACATGTTTTAAAACCGCTTCTGCACCGGAAAGCGCCTCATAAGCCATATTCAGCCCGGGATACAGATTGGTTCCTCCACCCGGCTGTATAGTGCCTACGGCTTTTTCGATCTCTTCCCGGTTAGAGGCACTCTGAAGCTCAACCACCCAGGCAGCTGCGTTATCAAAGGCTGCTACGCCGATAAAGTCTTCATCCCGCAGTGCATCCATGGAGCGGATGGCGGCCTCTTTGGCCAGCTCCATCTTATTAACCCCGTATTGCGTATCTGACATGCTGGAAGATTTATCTATAACAAGTGCCAGCGCCAGGGAAGGAATATCCTTTCTTTTTGACAAGTCCACATCCACCGGCAGCATTTCCTCCAGCCTGGTTCCCAAATAGCCCCCCAGGATATAACTGCTGTCGCCGCCGGTTACCAGGAGCCCCCTGCCCATGGATTTTACGTAACTATCCAAAATCTCTGTTTTTTCCCTTCCAAGAGTATCATAATCTACATTGGAAAGAACTACGGCATCAAATTTTAACAGCTCTTCCAGCCGGTCAGGCAGGGTATGGGGAGTGAACAATTTATACTCAAGCCCGCCTGCCTCCATAATTTTTGCAAGCTCCCGGCCGTCTTCCTCCTGCCCTTCTACCAGTGCAACTACAGGAGGTCCCTGAATTCTGACATATGAAGCAGTTCTGTTATTCTGGCGGAAGGTGTCATTGGATGACAGGATTTCCAATTCCGCCTCATAGATCACCGTACCTGTCGTATCTGCCGTCTGCCTGAAGAGGAAAAGATTACGGCCTTTTTGAATGTGGACTTCCAGGCTTCCGACAGGAGTGCGGTTGGCAAACAGGCGCAGTATGCCTTCAGCTTCTACAGTGCTGTGAATTTCCGCCTGAACATCATAGCTCTCTCCCTGATAAAGGGCTGACGGCAGATTTAAAGATGAGAGCTGAACCTCGTCAGGCGGCGAGGTATCCATATGATAAACATCCACCGGAATTCCCCGCTGAGCCAATGCACCTGCTCTAAGCACAGCATCACCCATGTTTTGAGCGCCGTCGGTTAAAAGAACTATCCGCTTCCTGCTGTCCTTTGCTCCAAACAGACCTTCCGCCTTCTGAAGAGCATGATCTATATTGCTGTAGTTGGAATTGGGCTTGGAGTAAAAACCATGAAAACTGCGCCGGCTGCCAAGAGACTGTTCTATCAGGGCATTCTCCCCAAAAACTACAATGCCTGCCTCGTAGTTCTCAGGAAGTATTTTCAGGGAATCTAAAATAAAGGCAGCCATCTCTTCCCGTTTGGCCAATGTGCTGTCTGAAACATCTGCGACAAAGAGCAGTTCCGTATGATCTATGGGAACTTAAATCTCCAGCCCGCTTAAGGCAAGCACCAAAAAAAGAAAAACGAGCAGCCTTAAAAGCAGCGGCACCAAACCGCCGTGAAACTGTCTGCCATTAAATCTATAATAGATGAAAACCGCCAGAGCAGATGCGGGTATAAAGGCCAGGAGGGCAAGCGGATTGGAAAAATCAAATGCCATGGTGATACACCTGCCATTCAAGCAGAAGCAGCAATAAAAGGATCCATCCGGCAATCATCCAGATATCTTTCTGAAAAGGCAAGGCTGCAGCCGCTGCTTCTTCCCTGGCTGCCGTGTCAGAATCCGGTGAATCAGACCTAAGGTCTGAGACCTCATCAGTGGGCACCGATACTGCAAAACGGCCTTCATAGGTTCTATTCTCTGCATGCTGGACAATTTCATAGACTCCGATATCCCGGGTGTCGTAAAAAACGGGAACCGGATAAGCATCAAAGCGGTATTTCTTCCCTGCAGGTGAAGTTACGGTAATATGGGATACATCGGGAAATGGCGTTAATGGAACTGTCTCCCCTGCATAAACCGGACCCGGAAAAGTCATTTCAGGAGGAAGCATCCAGCTCAGCAGATTTTGAATTAATATCGGAAAGTCGGGCTTTAAGGGAAGATTGGAATCATGAAGTGAAAAGGAAAACAAGGCTGTTTTCCTCCCTTCCCTTTCCCCTGCTGCCAACAGAGGATTACCCTCATTGTCCGTAATCAAGGCGGTGAATCCCTCCGGCAGATTCATTTTTCCGGCTTTGGCAATCCGGTATCCTTCAGGCTCAATATATTGAAGCAAATCTGAATACTGAGACTGGAAACTTATCTTAATTCCCTCGGGCAAAATTTCTTCCTCCACAACAAGGCCTATTTCCTCATGGGAAGGAGGAGCAAAAGCAATGATGTGACCATTCTCCGGCAAATTTTCGGGCATATATCCGTCATAGATATAGAGGTGAAAATCAGAAGATTCAAGGATTTCACCCGGATTTGCCTTAAACAGTTCCATATCCTTACGAAGGGAAACTGCCCGCTCCAGGAAAAGATTCCGCTCCGTTGTCAAAAGAACCTTCCCGTGATATTCCTGGTTTATTACAATAATTCCGGTGTTATCCAACATTAAGTCGTCTTCTTCTAAAATGGATACTTCAATTTCCGCAGTGGAATCAGGAACCAAATCTGTCCAATAAACGTTTGCTTCTTCTCCTGCCGGAAGGCTGATCTGTTTCACATTCTGAAGCACCCCGTCAACCTTCATTTCCAGAGTTAAATCCCGGTCATCGCCATAATTGGCAATACGGGACAGCACTGTCAGACTGCCGTCTCTCAATTCATAGCTTAAATGGGCGACGGCAGCATTCTGTCCATTGCCGGTAAAGGTATGAAAAACCGTATTGCCCTGGACTGAATCAGAAAGGGAATGATCACTGAAAACATGAATCTGCCCGGCCCCTTCGCCTTGATCCTGCAGCAGGGTCCTTGCCAGCTGAACGGCACTGTATAAATCAGAGCTTCCGCTTACAGGCTCAACCTGGCGGACATGCCTTTTAAGCTCGCTTTTGACGCCAGAAGGACCTGCAAGAACAAAAGGCCGGTGCCCGGCTAATACAATGGTCATTGTGTCTCTTGCCTTTAAGCCGTCGATAAAGTCCATCAGGGCATTAACAGCTGCCTCCATCCTGGAAGGCTTAACGTCACTTGCCTGCATCCGGGCGGAGGTGTCCAGGACCGCAACATAGTAAATGCTTTCTCCTTCCGCTGAATATGCCGGCCTGGCCAGAGAAAGGGCAAAAAGGATAAGGGCTGAAATCTGAAGAATAAGCAAGAGTCTGGTACGAAGTCTCTGCCAGGGTTTAGCTGCCTGTAATTCCCGGGAGACCTGCTGCCACAGCAGGGTGCTGGAAATAACCCGGTCTTCATACTGTTTTTTAAGGATATAAAGCAAGATAAGGGGTATGAGCAGCAATAAGGCCGACAATCCCCAAGGGTTCTGAAATGACAAAGGTGCCCCTCCTTACCTGATTACGCCTGCATGGTGCAGTTTTTCAAATATCAGTTCATCCATGGAAACAGCACTGCTTACCTGTATACAAGGAATCTCCATATTCATGCAGGCATTCTTAAGGCTGCTGAAATATTCATGCAGTGCTTTTTTATAAAGGCTTAAGGTATGAGGCGTTATTTCAACCTCTACAGGCCGCCCTTCCCTGTCTTCTGCATCCAGGAGCCTTAGAGTTCCGGATAAGGGCGGATCCAGCTCTTCGGGGGAGAGAATGGGAATTGCAATAACATCCTGCTGCTGATATTTCAGGTACTTAAATGCTTCCAGGTAACCGTCTTCTGCCAGGAAATCCGAAAGAACAATGCTGATTCCTCTTCTGCCCCTTAAAGAATTAAAGGATGCAATGGATTTATTCAGACTTGTCCTCCCCTCAAAAGGCAGGGCATCCAGGAAAGCAAGGACTCGGCTGAAGCCCTGCTTTCCGGAGAAATAGGGAAGCTGACCGGACACCTTGTCATTTATTGCAGCAATCCCAACCCGATCATAACTGGATAGTGCAATATAGGCAAATACTGCTGCCAGCTTTTTTGCCAGTACTCCTTTCACAGGCTTTCCTTCTCCCATGGATGCACTGCAGTCCAGGAAGACAGTTACATTGGCTTCCCGCTCTTCCATGTATAATTTAATGAACAACCTCTCAAACCTTGCATAGGCATTCCAGTCTATACTGCGGTAATCGTCTCCTAAACTGTATTCTCTGAAATCCGAGAACTCAATTGAGCTTCCCTTCGCCTTGGATCTGCGATTGCCGCCGGTACCTCCCTGTACCAGCCTGGAACCGTGCAGGGCAAGGCGTTCCAGTTTTTTCAGAAAATCCGGATCAAAGGTTTTCATACTTACTCCTCTGTTGCTTCTATCAATTCGCTTATTACCATGTCCGAATCCTTCCCCTCAGAGACGGCATGATAGCTTAAGAAGACCCGATGCCTAAGAGAAGGATAGGCCACATTCCGAATGTCATCAAAAGACACATTATAACGGCCTTCCATCAAAGCCCGGACCTTGGCTGACTGTATTATGGCCTGGGCTCCCCTGGGACTGGAACCGCAGCGCACAAACTGCCTGGCAACCTCCGGGCTGTCGGGAAGATGAGGATGGGTGTTCATAACCAGCCGCAAGGCATAATCCTGAACCGGTTTTGCCACAGGCACCTGAAGGGCCAGCTGCCTTAATTGCAGAATTGCAGCTGCATCCACCGCCTTATCAGCCGTATCATTAGAAATTCCAGTAGTTAAGTTTATAATCGCATGAAGTTCTTCCAGGGAGGGCAAATCCAGGAGCAGCTTAAAAAGAAAACGGTCCAGCTGGGCTTCCGGAAGAGGGTAGGTGCCCTCCTGCTCCAGGGGATTTTGGGTGGCAAGAACAAAATTTGGCTCAGGCAGGATCCTGGTTTCTCCGCCTACGGTAACCGTATGCTCCTGCATGGCTTCAAGCAGGGCGCTCTGGGTTTTCGGGGTGGCACGGTTAATTTCGTCTGCCAGGACCAGATTGCTGAATATTGGTCCGGCCTGAAAACGAAAGACAGAATTCCCCTGTTCATCCTTAACCAAAACATTGGTGCCAACCACATCAGCGGGCATGAGGTCCGGTGTAAACTGAATTCTGCTGAAATTAAGATCCAGCACCCTGGCAAGGGTTTTGACCAGCCTGGTTTTCCCAAGGCCGGGCACTCCCTCCAGGAGCACATTGCCGCCTGCTATAACAGCTATCAGCACATGATCTGTTATTTCTTTCAAACCGATAATTTCCTTGGCTATTTCCTTCTTTATTTTTTCAACAATAATCGGAAAGTCCTGTATATCCATTTAATCCAGCTCCTCGAAATATTCTCTCACCATGGTCTGAATGCTCGGGGGCAGTGACCTTCTGTCCATGCTCTTCATAGCTTCGCTTTTATATTCCTGATATACTTCCCGGTAGGGAATATAGCCGGAAAAATCACCAAGTCCCCTTTCGCCTTTTTCAGTAATAATCTCGCCGCTGCCGGTATGCTGCCCCGGAACATTGGTAATCTCGCCTCCGTCACCAAGCCTCGTGGGATCATAAATCTTCTCATAGATCTTTTCCGCAGCCTCCTGCCCCGGCCCGCCTTCCCCGTTTGGAGAACCGCCTGCATCGCTGTTGCTGCCGCCGGAGCTTTCGTTGGAAGAACCTTCACCAATACCGGAGCCCTGACCCCGGCTTTCACCCTGACCGGTGCCTTGTCCCCTTTCTCCGCCCTGCGAGGTCTGACCGGAACTGCCTGTATTCTGTGCATACTGGGCTTCGCCTGCTGCCCTGGCTATTCTGCTCCGCATCTGCTGCAGGGTAAACCTGGCATCCCCCATGGCATTGCCTGCATTTACGGCCTGATTCATTATATCCCCCAGCTGATCCACAGCTGCAGACGGTTGGTCCTTGCTTAATGAATCGGCAGCAGCCATAATCTTATCCTTTATCTCTTCATCTTTTATAGTTTCAGCTGCTTTTTTCATGGCTTCTTTCAGCTGCTTTGCAAGCTCATCTTTCTTATCCGATTGCTCCAACTGACTTTTAAGAGATTCCAATTCCCTTTCTATTCCTGCAAGATCCCTGCCAGACAGGGCCTCAGCAAGACCTTTTGTTTCATCTGCCAAGGCCAGGTGCTCAGCCAGCCGGCCGATGATTTCATCCCGTATCCTGTCAGCCAGAGCAGAGAGCTTTTCTTCCGCAGCTGAAATCTCTTTCAGAGCTTCCTTATAATTCTCTGTATTCTTAAGCCCTTCTGAAAGCTCGGCCAAAAGCCCGGAAAGCTCAAGCCGCTGTTCCTCAGTCAAAGCCTCTTCTGCCGTCAGCTTTTCTTCGCTTTCCTTCAGCTCCTCCAGCTGCTCCTTAATTTCTGCTTTAAGCTCCCTTTCCCTTTTAAGAATCTCATCCATGGGGTTTGGAATAAGGTTTATAATTATAAGGGCCATGGAAAGGGTTATGATAAGGGCTCTGTGTTTAGCCGGCATTCGAAGGGAAATACGTCTTTTATCAAAACAGGACAGGCTCCTGACGGCGTCCTGCCGCTGAAGAACAGCCATGGGATCATCCCTTGCTTCCAGTTCATAAGCAGTTACTGCCTTTTCCTGAAGACCCATCCTGTCTATGATTCTGGCTGCCTGATATTGAGAAGGCCTCTTTCGCCAGCCTATGCCTGCTGTTGCAGCAGTGATTAAAAAGCCTGTCAGGAGACAAAGCTTCCACAGATTCTCCACAGGCGTAAGGAAAGAAAGGAAAAAGATAAGCAATACCGATCCAAGGGCGGCGATTACTCCAAGAGAAAGGTATCTCAGCATGTGCCGGAGAAGGATCCTCCGCCATAAAGGCTGAAAGGCTTCTCTCCATTCAGGATGCTTCCATTTTGTTCGTTTCATTTCCTTTCTTTCACCTCCTGTTCACTTTCACGCCTGTTTCTTCCTCTTTTTCTTCCGGTGAATGGGATTAATCTTTTTTACGCCGGCATATAAAAGACCGGCGGCAATAGTCATCATGACAATGGAATTTATTATCCAGAAATCCAGGCCTGTCTGAGTTCCTATATTATAACCTAAGAACTGTGAAACCCCGCCTTGCTCTGCTGTTAAAATATCAGCCAGGCCTACGGCCGGGTTAATATAAAGTATAAAGGGTATCCTGGGATTGGTTAAATGTCCTGTGCCTCTGACTTGGGCCTGGATCATATAAATGCCCAGTATGACGCTTATGAGGCCCAGAAAAAATATTACAATATAGGTGATAACCGTTGATGTCACTGTACGTTTAAATACGGTGGAGAAAAATATTCCTATGCTGCCCACTGAAAATACAGTGATTATATAAAAGAGAAACAATTTTATCATATCCCCCGGAGTAACTCCTCCAAACAGAAATATAAGGCTGAACAGGGGTATGGAGGTGATTATCAGCAGGAGCACATATGACATTGAAGATATAAGCTTACCGAATATAATTCCAAAAGACGAAATCTTGGTGGAAAGGAGGAGATCCAGGGTCTGTTTTTCCCGCTCTCCGCTGATGCTGCCTGCCGTCTGAGCAGGTGTAATAAGTATGAGCAGGCTGAACTGCAGGACTGCCAGCATGGAATAAAGCTGTATGCCCATTTCCTGAAAGGCATTAACTGTGTTCCTGTAGCTGTAAGAGGATTCTATAAAGGTCAGGTAGTATAGAAAACCAATGAATAAGAGTACGGCCAGATATGCTGCAACAGCCAGAGCCGTTCTCCAGCCCCGCATTTTAATCTTCATCTCGCTGGTGATTACCGGGTTTCTCTTAATTCCCATTTTCAAGTTCATATTCCCTTGTCACCTCCATAAACACTTCTTCCAGACTTCCTTCTTCTTTCACAAAGGTCTTTACAGGAATTCCCTGAAGGACCAGATGCCTCAACAGTTCTGCCATATCCTCATCACTTCCGGAAAAGGAAAGCTCAAAAGAATTTTCCTCTCCGTATATGTCTTCAACTAAGGGCTGTTCCCGGAAAAGAGCCAGGGCCTTTTCCCTTTCAGACAGGACCTCTATCTTCAAAATGGTCCTTCCTGTGATTCTTCTCATTATATCCTGTATTTCCCCTGAATAGACGAGCTTTCCCCTTTCTATGATCCCAATATGGGTGCACAGCTCTGACAGCTCATGAAGAATGTGGGAGCTGATTAAAATTGTCTTTTTCATTCCTTTCAAAGTCTTTAAAATGCCCTTCATCTCTATACGAGCCCTTGGGTCCATGCCTGAGGCAGGCTCATCGAGTATCAGAAGCTCAGGGTTATGTATAAGGCTCCGGGCCAGGCAGAGCCTCTGCTTCATGCCCCTGGACAGGGTATCAACATAGCTGTCCTTTTTGTCCCTTAAGTTCACCAGCTCCAGCAGCTCATCGGTTCTTTTTTCCCGCTCCGCCCTGGACAGGCCGTAACAGCTGCCATAGAAATCCATATACTCATCGACTTTCAGGTTGTCATAAACACCGAAAAAGTCAGGCATATATCCTATCTTACCGCGTACCTTAAGGTAATCCTCCCTGACATCAATGCCGTCTACCAGCACCGTTCCCGATGTGGCCTCCATCAATGTGGCTGCAATGCGCATGGTGGTAGTCTTGCCTGCACCATTGGGACCCACAAATCCGTAAATATCCCCTTCTCTTATTTCCAGGCTGATATTGTCAACAGCCGTAAAATCTCCGTATTTCTTTATCAGATTTTCAATTACCAGCATTGTCAGGATACCTCCCTTCCAGCAGCACAACAGGTGGAGTGATTTCCGCATAATCACCGGATCCCGGTATATACTTAACATAAATCATGTTTTTTTCATCAACATATCTGGACAAACTGTCTTCATCAATGGTAAAGCTGTCACCGGAAATATTTATATAATCGGCAGCTGACAGGTCCAGAATCTGCATTATACCGCTGCCGTAACGAGTTCCCGCAATAATCATAAGCTTAAGCTCATTCAGATGGATATAGGAAGAAAGGTCAATGGAAAATACAGCATATCCATTGGGATCATATATAGTATATACATTTCCCCAGTTGTGATCAGTATGCTGGGACATGCTTTCCTCGAACCTGCCCGTTAGAGTTCCGGGCGGAAGGCTGAAATAGCCGTCCCTTGCCACATCCAGGTTCATGGTGCCGAAGATGAAACCTTCAGCAATCTGATGATCCGGTCCTTTGCCGTTGATCAGGATGCCGGATTCAGCTTCCCCCTCATAAAAGGCAAAATAATTCACTTCCACCTGATATTCTTCTTCCCTTTGCTGCCGGTCAGGAGCTGCTGCGAGAGCAGGATAAGAATGAGATGATGCATATTGGGTATTTCCAACCATATGCTCAATCAGGCCCCTGCGGTTCATATATTTGCGGCTTTCTGAGTCATTTAAGGTATTTAGACCTGAGTAAGGAAAAACGGTCTCCATAATTTCAAATGCAATATCGTAATAGCCTGACCGGGACCCGAGAGGCAAATCCAATTCAACGCTCTTGCTCTCTCCGGCAGCTATGTTCCCCACTTCTGCAAAGTACCGGGAGGTGTAAATTACAAGGTGTTCCAGGGGATAGGAGGTAAGATTTTTGATAGTCCCCTTTATTTTACCCATTTCATAATACAGATCGGACTCGATTCTGCCGAAATCCACCTGCCGTGACTCCATTTCAAAGGTTTCCATAGTCCATATATTAACATTGTCAAAGAAGATCTGAGAAGGATTGCCTTGAACGATCTTGGCCAGAGGAGGATTTACGGATCCGGAG